>VBCQ01000359.1 GCA_005882155.1 Betaproteobacteria bacterium | reverse complement strand
GTCCGAGGTCGGCATCGCGTTCTTGCGCCACGGCCGGCTGCAGCGCGCCAACGATGCGCTCGCGCAGATGTCGGGCTATGGCGCGAACGAGCTCGTCGGCCTCGGCATCGAGCGGCTGTTCCCCGAGTTGCCCGACCAGGCGCAGTCGGCGGCGCGTGAAGACAGCGATCTGCGCCACTTCGGCCGCTGGGTCGGCGAGCGGCAGATGCAATGCCGCGACGGCAGATCGCTGTGGGTGCAGGTCAGCAAGCGGCTGGTGACCGAGGGCGACCCGGCCGGCGGCATCATCGCGTCGTATGTCAACGTCGATGCTCGGCATCGCGCCGAGCAGGCGGTCGCGCTGCAGGCCGACCGAACGCGCGCAATCCTCGACTCGGTGCTGGTGGGCATCGTCACCGTCGGACCGCAAGGCATCGAGTGGATGAACCGCTCGGCTCGGCGCATGTTCGGCGGCGACCTCGCCGACTTCATCGCGCAGCCGATCAGCACCGTCGCGACGCCCGAGGCACTCCATCCGTTTCGCCGCACGCACGACCTCGACGAGCTGATTGAAGGCCAGGCCGAGACCTTCGAGTGCCGCGTCAAGGCGCGCGACGGGCGCGAGTTCTGGGTCGTCGGCAACGTCGTCGCGACCGGGCGCGGAGCGACGGGTCGACAGCTCACCTACGCCTTGCTCGACATCGAGCGGCGGCGCGAGGCCGAGGCGCGCACCGCGCAAGCGCAGGCCTCGCTGCAACGCATTATCGAAGCCGCGCCGATGGCCATCACCTTGCTCGATGCGCGCAGCTTGCGCATCGTCCAGGCCAACGCGGTCGCGGCGACGAGCGCGAAGCGCTCGTCGGAGCAGATCGTCGGCTGCGCGCCCGAAGACATCTTCGATACGGCCACCGCCAGCGTGCGGCGGCGCGACATGGAGACGGCGCTTGCAGCTGGCCACGTCACGCAATTCGAGTACCGCTTCGAGGCCGGCGGCGAAACGCACGTCTGGGACGCGCGCTACATGCCGCTCGCTGCACCCGGCCAGCCGCCCGACCAGCTGTTGATGGTCGCGACCGATGTGAGCGAGCAGCGCGCCGCGCAGGAAGCCAAGCTCGAGGCCGCATTGGCGCAGCGCGAGATGCTGGTGAAGGAAGTCCATCACCGGATCAAGAACAATCTGCAGGGCGTGGCCGGCTTGCTGCAGCAGATCGGCGCGCGCAAGCCCGAAGTCGCGCCGATGATGTCCGAGGTCGTCGCGCAAGTGCAGGCGATCGCGCAGGTCTACGGACTGCAGGTCGGCGTGACCGGGCCGCTGCGCTTGAAGAGCGTGGTCGAGGCGATCACCGGCTCGGTGCAGCGCAGCTTCGGCCAGCCGATTCTGCTGTCGGTCGAAGGCCCGTCGCCGCATCAATGGGCGCTGCCCGAAGCCGAGTCGATTCCGATCGCGCTGACGCTCAACGAGCTGCTGACCAATGCGGTCAAGCACAGCGCGCCCGGCAACGGTGTCGCGTGCACGCTCGCGTGCGGTGACGAGGATGTGCGCGTCGTCATCACGAATCGCGCGCAGCTGCCGGCCGGCTTCAGCCTGAATCGCTTTCCCGGCGGCGTGTCCGGGCTCGGGCTCGTGCGTTCGCTGCTGCCGCGGCGCAGCGCGAGCCTGAGCGTCGAGCAGCACGATGCCGACGTGATCGTGACGGTCGCGCTGGTGCCGCCCAGCGTGACCAAGCTGGCGCCGATTTGACGCAGAATCGCGCCATGGTCACGGGGCAGGGCAAGGGCAGGATTCTGGTGGTCGACGATGACCGGCTGGTGCTCGCCACACTGACCCACGGACTGTCGCAAGCCGGCTACGAAGTGATCGACGCCGACAACGGCGACGACGCGATCCTGCTCGCGCGCGAGCACAAGCCCGACCTCGCGCTGCTCGACATCCGCATGGAAGGCAAGAGCGGCTTCGACGTCGCTGCGTACCTGCGCGAGTATTGCCAGATGCCGTTCATGTTTCTGTCGGCGTTCTCCGACGACGAGACGCTGCGCCAAGTGAAGGAGCTCGGCGCCGTCGCGTATCTCGTCAAGCCGCTCGACATCCGCCAGATCGTCCCGGCCGTCGAAGCCGCATTCGCGCACGCGGGTGGCCGCAAGGCAGAGCCGGCTCCATCGCCAAGTCACGAACCGATGCCGCAACAAGTCGCGATGGCCGTCGGCGTGTTGATGCACCGCTATTCGCTCGCGCGTCAGGTGGCGCTGGAGCGGCTCGAGCGAATGGCGGCAGCGGATGGGCGCACGGTGATCGAGCAGGCCGAGCGGCTGCTCGAAGCGGTTGAATTGCTGTCGATGCCGGGGCAGTAATCAGGCCGTTCGCCCTGATCCTTCGATACCTCAGGACAGGGTGCGCCTTGCGGCGCATCGAAGGGCTGGCTGCAATCCCGTTCGGGCTGAGCTTGTCGAAGCCTGCGTGCTGGTACCGGCCCTTCGACAGGCTCAGGGCGAACGGGTGGGGCTTCGATACCTCAGCCCGAACGGAGTGAAGGCTGCGTCCCCAGCGAAAAATAAAAACTCGCCCCCCGATCCACTTCCGACTCGGCCCAGACCTCGCCGCCATGGCGGCGGACGATGCGGCGTACCGATGCGAGGCCGATGCCGGTGCCGGGGAAATCGTTGGCGCTGTGCAGGCGCTGGAAGACGCCGAACAAGCGGTCCGCGAAGCGCATGTCGAAGCCTGCGCCGTTGTCGCGGACGATGAATGGCCGGCCGCTTTGCTGCAGGTCGCGGCCGAACCAGATCTGCGCATCGCGACATTTGCTCGTGTACTTCCACGCGTTGCCGAGCAGGTTCTCCAGCACCACGCGCAGCAGCGTCGGGTCGCCCTGCACTTGCAGGTCGGGCTCGATGTGGATCTTGACCTGCCGATCCGGTGATTGGCGGCGCAAGTCGTCGGCGATGTAGCCGGCAAGCTGCGACAGGTTCACCGGCTGGCGCGCGAGCGGCTGCGTCGACAGCTGCGACAGCGCGAGCAATGCATCGATCATGCTGTTCATTCGCGCCGCCGCGCCGAGTACGCGGTCGAGGTGGTCGTTGCCGATGCGGTCGAGCAG
Organism: Betaproteobacteria bacterium; assembly: GCA_005882155.1. Lineage (GTDB taxonomy): Bacteria > Pseudomonadota > Gammaproteobacteria > Burkholderiales > Burkholderiaceae_C > Albitalea. Next base: position 16,849 of record VBCQ01000359.1, on the reverse strand, counting down.
ACGGCCGTAGTCTTCCTTGAGGATCTTCGTGAAGCCTTCGACGACGCGGATCGGCGCGCGCAGGTCGTGCGACACGGTGTAGCTGAACGACTCGCTCTCGCTGTCCGACCCGTTGTCGTGGCCGTTGTACGGCAGCACGCTGTCCGGCGCCGTCGGTGTTAACAGCGCCGGCGCGGGCTGTGCGTCGAGCACCCGCAGCGTGCCGAGGTAGCCGGCAAAGCGACCTTGCGCATCGCTGAGCGCCGTGCCGCGCAAGCGCGCGTTGGCGATCACGCCGTCGCCGCTGCGAAAGCTCACGCTCAAGTCGACGAGCGGCGCATGCGCATCGAGGCAGGCGCGCAGCGCCGCTTCATCGGCGACGCGGAATAGCGTCCACACCGCCGCGTTCGATGCTTGCGTCGCCCACGCTGCGGGCGGCGCGCCTTGCGGCGGGCGCAGTTGGGTGAGGCGATGGTCGGCGCTGCTGCGCCATTGCCAGACGTCGAGCAGGTCGGCGAGGCCTTGCGCCGCGACCCGCGTGTCGCGCGCTTCGGCGCCGATGCGGCGCTGTCGCAGCCACAGCCAGACGATGCCGGCGACCCCTGCCGCCACCGCGAGCAGGGCGACCCACCCTGCAAGCGTGTGAATCATGGCGGCGATTGTAAGAACCTGACGCGCGGTGCGCGCCGTCGTCGTTCAAGTTCGCTCGTGCCGAGCCGAAATCAATCCGACGTGGCCGGCAAGCCTGCGGGGCCGCGAGCGGTCGCGCTTGGTGGCCGACGGCGAATCCATTCACCCGACCCAGCATGCTGCCCTACCTGTCACGCGTTTCGCTCTGGCTCGCGGCCTTGGCCGCGGCGGCGTCGCTGTTCACGCCGGGTCGCAACGGCGCGGCGCTTGCGAGCGTTGCGCTGGTCGCGCTCGGCTGCGCGCTGTGGTTGCGGCGCTTCAACGTCGTCGCGCCGACGCTCCAGCTCGACGAGACGGTGGCGCTCGACGACGCGGCGATGCTCGACGTGGCCAACGTGCTCACGCGCAGCGTCGCCCAGTCGGCATCGCTCGCCGCGGCGCTGCAAGAGGTCAAGGACGACTTGATTCACGAGCTCGGCGCGCACGGCGTCGCAATCCATCACCTGAGCGCCGAAGCGCAGAACGATGCGCGCTTTCGGCAGCGCACGCCGATTCGCGAAGCGTTGCAGACGCGCGCCGTCGTCGGCAGCGCCGAGACCGGCTATGCGCTTCCGGTGTCGCGCGACGGCCGCGACGTCGCGCTGATCGAGCTGAAGGGCACCGAAGTCAGCGTCGAGCCGGCCGCGTTGATGCGCGTGCTGGAGCTGCTGCGCGTTCAGCTCGATGCGGTCGCGACGCGCGATGACGCAACCCAAGCCGCTGGCGTCGACATGCCGCAGCCGTCGCCGCTCGGCCACGAGGGCGAGTTCCTCAACGTGCTGGTCGAGAACCTGCCGATCAGCCTGCTCGTCTTCGCTCCGGCCGATCGGCGCTTGCTCGCGATCAATCGCCATGCCGAGAAGGAGTTTCGATTGCGCCGCGGCGCGGTGATCGGCAAGACGCTCGAACAAGCCTTCGGGCCGACGCTGCGCGAGCTCGCCGAGCCGGCCATGCTGCAGGCGATACGCGAGCACAAGACGATCGATTGCGACTGCGAATGGGAAGGGCGGCGCGGCCGCCGCCACATCGTCAATGTGCGCAACGTCGTGCTGCGCCATACCGACGGCACACCGCGCCTCTTGATCGCGCTGTGCCGCGACATCAGCACCGAGCGGCGCGACCGGCGCGAGCTCGAGGAGTCGCAGGCCCGCTTTCGCGAGCTCGCTGAGACGATGGACGACACGCTGTTCGTCAGCAACCCCGAGCGAAGCCATTTCGACTTCCTGGCCGGCAGCGCGTTCGCGACCTATGGCATGACGCCCGATCAGTTCGGCCAGCGCCACAGCGTGATCTTCGACAGCCTGCTCGACGAAGACCGGCCGCTGCTGGCCGAGCGCGCCGAGCTCGAGCGCCGCCTCGAGCCGGCAGACATCACCTACCGCATCAAGCACCCGACCAAGGGCATCCGCTGGATTCGCTCGCGCTCGCGAACCCGCGCACTGCCCGACGGGTCGCTGCGCGTCTACGGCCTCGTGTCGGACGTGACGCATGAGCGCGAGCACGAGGTCGAGCTCGAGCGCGCGCGCGACGAGGCCGAGGCGGCGAGCATGGCCAAGAGCCAGTTCATGGCCAACATGAGCCACGAGATCCGCACGCCGATGAACGGCATCCTCGGCATGACCGAGCTGCTGCTCGGCACGCCGCTGACCGACAAGCAGCGCCGCTTCGCGAAAGCGGTGTATCGATCCGGCGAATCGCTGCTCGAGATCATCAACGACATCCTCGACTTCTCGAAGATCGAGGCCGGCAAGCTCGAGCTCGCGCCGACCGACTTCTCGCCGCGCGGCGTCGTCGAAGACACGCTCGAGCTGCTCGCGCCGCGGGCCCACGAGAAGAGCCTCGAGCTGAGCTTTCACGAAGCGCCCGGCCTGCCCGCCATGGTGCACGGCGACCCGCTGCGGCTGCGCCAGGTGCTGACCAACCTGATCGCCAATGCGATCAAGTTCACCGAACGCGGCGAGGTCGTCGTCGAGCTGCGGCATGCGCAGGTTTGCGACGACGACGGCTGCATCACGCTCGAGTTCAGCGTTCGCGACACCGGCATCGGCATCGAGAGCGAGGTGCTGCCGCGCTTGTTCAGCTCCTTCACGCAAGCGCATGGCGGCATGTCGCGGCGCTACGGCGGCACGGGCCTTGGCCTCGCCATCTCCAAGCAGCTGATCGAGTTGATGGGCGGACGCATCGAGGTCCAAAGCCAGCCCGGTGTCGGATCGAAATTCAGCTTTCAGCTTGCGTTGCTCGACGCGGCCAGTGACAGCGTCGCCCCCGAGCTCGATTCGAGCGACCTGAGCGCGCTGCGCGTGCTCGTCGTCGAGGATCACGAGACCAACCGCACCGTGCTCGAGAACATGCTCGGCGCGTGGGGCATGGACGTGACGCTCGCCGAAGACGGCCAGCAGGCGCTCGAGATTCTGCGCGGCCACACGGTGTTGGGGTCGGGCTTCGACCTCGCGCTGGTCGACATGCGAATGCCTCGGCTCGACGGCATCTCGATGGCGCGCGCGCTGCAGGCCGACGGCACGCACCGCGAGATGAAGCTGATCCTGCTGTCCAGCGTGTCGTCGCCCGACGACGTGCGCGCGGCGCAGACCGCGGGCTTCCACCGCTTCGTCGCCAAGCCGATCCGCAAGGCCGAGCTGCGCCAAGCGATTCTTGGCGTGTCCGCGACACGCCGCGACGCGTCCCCATTGACGCCCCGCCTGCAGGGGACCATCCTTGTCATCGAGGACAACCCGGTGAACCAGGAGGTCATCGGACAGATGCTGCGGCACCTCGGCCTGAAGGTCCGAGTCGCCGCAGGCGCGCTGCAAGGGCTGCGCGCGCTATGTGAGGCACACTTCGACCTGGTGCTGATGGACATCCAGATGCCAGGCATGGATGGGGTCGAGGCGCTCGGCTGGTTCCGCCGCGGGACCGGCGGGCGCTTCAGTTTCATCACACCGAGCCACACACCGGTCATCGCGGTGACGGCCAACGCACTCGGAGGCGACGAGGATCGCTTTCTTGCGCTGGGCTTCGATGACTATCTGTCCAAACCGTTTCGCCAAAGCCAGTTGCTTGCCATGCTGACCAAACGCCTGAGCCCGAATGCCGATTCGAACGCCACGGTCGCTGCGCCCGACGACGCAACGCCCGCCGGCAGCGGCGCCGCGCTCGACGTCGACAGTGCGCCGGCGAGCGACGCTGCACGGGTGCTCGACGCGACCGCGCTGTCGCGCTTGCGCGAGCTCGACCCAACGGGCAAGAACCAGCTGCTCGCGCGCGTCGTCAAGGCCTTCGAGACCTCGACGGGGCGACTCGTGCCACAGCTCGTCGACGCTCGCCGCGCCAACGACGTGGCGGCGGTGCGTCACGTGGCCCACACGCTGAAGTCGTCATCGGCGAGCGTCGGCGCGATGACGCTGTCGCAACTGTGCGGCGAGGTCGAGACCGAAATCCGCCTCGGAACGGTCGAAAATCTCGAGGCCCGAGTCGACGCCTTATGCGCCGAGATCGAGATCGTGCTACAAGCCCTGAAGCGATTGCTGGACGCTACGCCATGAATCCAAGCGTTGCGCTGACCGACGAGGATCCGCCGGGTCAGCCACGGATACTGCTGGTCGATGACGACGAGGTCAATTTGCTGTTGACGTCGATCGCATTGCGCGAGCGCGGCTTTGCGATCACTGAGGCGACGAGCGGCGAGCGCGCGATCCAGGTGCTCGCCGACTGGCTGCCCGACGTCGTCGTTCTCGACGCCTTGATGCCGGGCATGGACGGCTTTCAAACCTGCCGCGAGCTGCGCGGTCTGCCGGGCTTCGAATCGCTGCCGGTGCTGATGCTCACCGGCCTCGACGACGACGCGTCGATCAACCGCGCCTACGAGGCTGGCGCCACCGACTTCTTCGTCAAGTCGACCCACTGGAGCCTCTTGGCCGGGCGGCTGCGCTACCTGCTGCGCTCGTCACGCACGCGGCTCGAGCTCGAACGCAGCAAGTCCAAGCTCGCACGCGCACAAGACCTGGCGCGCATGGGCAGCTTCGACTGGAAGCGCGAGCAGGGCGGGCTGGTGTTCTCGGTCGAAGGCCTGCGCGTGTTCGGCCTCGGGCCGGGGATCCGGCTCGAGTTCCGCCAGATGCTGCGCATGCTGCCGCCGGAAGACCGCAGCGGCTTCATCACGGTGCTGCACGACGTGATGAGCCACAGCTCGGTGCTCGCGACCGACATCCCGGTGACCTTGGCCGATGGCCGCCAGCGCATCATCCACACCGAGGCCGAGCCCGAGTTCAACGAGCACGGCAACCTCGTCGGCTACACCGGCATCGTGCAGGACGTGACCGACCGGCGCATGGCCGAAGACAAGATCCGCCACCTCGCCAACTTCGACGCGCTGACCGGCCTGCCGAATCGCCGCCAACTGATCTGGCGCACCGAGCGCGCGCTCGAATACGCACGCCGGCTCGGCCATCAGGTGAGCCTGCTGCTGATCGACCTCGACCGCTTCAAGATCATCAACGACACGCTCGGCCACGGCGCCGGCGACGAATTGCTGATGGAAGTCGCGCGCCGCCTGCGCTCCTGCGTGCGCCACTCCGACCAGGTGATGGAAAGCTCGCTCGAGGCGATGGGCTCGCGCTCGCATCGCACGCTCGAGGCCGTTGGCCGCCTCGGCGGCGACGAGTTCGTCGCGCTGCTGCCCGAAGTGGTCGACGAGCGCGACGCCGAGCGCGTCGCGGTGCGCATCCTCGACCTGATGCGCGAGCCGATCTTCGTCGGCGGGCAGGAGTGCTTCGTCACCGCGAGCGTCGGCATCGCGATGTTCCCGCGCGACGGGCTGTCGGTCGCCGACCTGATGCGCAACTCCGACGTCGCGATGTACTCGGTGAAGGCACAGGGACGCAACGCGGCGTCGCTGTACCGGCCACAGCTTGCGGGCAAGGGCCGCGAGAAGCTCGAGCTCGAAAGCGCGTTGCACAAGGCGATCGAACGCAACGAGCTCGTGCTGCACTACCAGCCGAAGGTCGACGTGCGCGCGGCGCGGATGGTCGGCGCCGAGGCGCTGATGCGCTGGAACCGCAACGGCGTGCTGGTGCCGCCGGGCGAATTCATTCCGCTCGCCGAAGAGACCGGGCTGATCATTCCCTTGAGCGAATGGGCGATTCGCGAAGCGGCCCGGCAGGCGCGGATCTGGCAAGACAATTTCGGCTTCGCCGACTCGATCGCGGTGAACCTGCCGAACCGCCTGTTCGAGCGCACCGACCTGGTCGAGCACATCCATCAAGCGGTCACGCAGTATGGCGTGCCGCACCACGCGATCGAGCTCGAGATCACCGAGACGGGGCTGATGAAGGATTTGCAGAACGTCATCCCGTCGCTGCACCGCTTGAACGAAATCGGCGTCGAGATCTCGATCGACGACTTCGGCACCGGCTACTCGTCGCTCGCCTACCTGACCACCTTGCCGATCAGCGAGCTGAAGGTCGACCGCTCGTTCGTTCGCGACCTTGGCCTCACGCCGCAGAGTTCGGCGGTGGTCACCGCGATCATCGCGCTGGCCCGCTCGCTCGGCCTGCGCGTGATCGCCGAAGGCGTCGAGAACCTGCGCCAGATGGAAGTGCTGCATCGCCTGGGCTGCGGCGTGATGCAGGGCTTTCTGTTCAGCAAGCCGCTGATGCCCGACGACATCGAGCTGTGGCTGCAACAGACGGTGCTGCCGAAGAAGGCGCCGTGGATCGGCAAGGCCGGCGATGCCGATGTGGCCGAAGCGCTGCGCGCGGCCGAAGCGCGCGGGACCCGCGCCACGCCGGCTGCCTGATCGGCTGCGTGGTCGGTCGTGGCGGAGCAAACTCCTGCGCAACTCGCCAAGGCCGCGCTGCGGCGCCTGGCGGTCGGCAAGCTCGAGCCGACACCCGAGAACTACACGCGCGCTTATCAGCAGGAGGCCGGCGGAGGCAGCGAGGCGCCGCCCGCGCTGCCCGAGCGCGCGCAGCGTGTCGTCGAGCGGCTGGTAGCGCGCTCGTTCGATAGCGACGCTGCAACGACACTGAACACGGCCGTCGCCGAGGGCCGGTGGGAGCAGGCCGAGCGGCTGCTCGATGCACCCGACGCGAGCGGCGAGCAGCTGGCGGGGCTGATCGATCGCATCGTTCGCGGCGTCGAGCGGCGCAGCCGCCAATGGACCAGCGCACGCAAGAAAGACAGCTTGCAGCGCGTGCTCGGCGGCAGCCGCGGCGATGCGAGCCGCTTGCAGCAGCGGCTGCGCCAGCTCGTCGCGAGCTGGGAGACCGAGACGCCGGAAGGCGCCGACAGCGAGATTCCGGTGTCGGGCATGGCGCCGCTCGATGTGGCTGAAGACACGCGGCCGCAGGCGCTTGAAGAATCGATTTCGCGGATCGACCTCGATGCGCCCGAAGCCGGCGCTGCGCCCGCCGAATGGAACCGCGTCGTCGCGAGCTTCGACGGCACGCTCGCGCATGCGCTGCCGACGCAGGAGGCCGAAGGGCGCACCCTCGCTGCCGCGATTGCTGCGGTGACGCGGCGGCTGCAGTCCGAGGGTGCGAAGCCGCCGCTCGCCGACGAGCTGGCCGCGCTGTGCCAACGCGCCGATCGCGTGCTCGAGCATCGCCACTACCTGCTCGAGCAACTCGGTAGCCTGTGCAAGGAGCTGACCACGAGCCTCACCGACCTGGCCGAGAACGACAGCTGGGCGAAGGGCCAGTGCGACGCGATGCGGCTGAAGATCGAAGAAGGCCTGACCGCGCGCGGCGTCAAGTCGGTCAGCGAATTGCTGACGACGACGCGCGAGCGCCAGAGCCAGCTGCGCGCCGAGCGCGAGCGCGCGCGCGATGCACTCAAGTCGCTGATCAACCGCATGCTCTCCGAGCTCGGCGAGCTGGGCTCGCAAACCGGGCGCTTTCACGAGAGCGTGGGCCGCTATGCCGACGTGATCGAGAAGGCCGACACGCTCGAGAGCCTGGCCGGTGTCGTGCGCGAGATGGTCGAGGAAAGCCGCACCGTGCAGGCGCTGGTCGCGCAGACGCAGCAGCGCCTGCAGGACGAGCACGCCAAGGCCACTGACTTGACGCAGCGCGTCGGCGAGCTCGAGAGCGAACTGCGCCGCCTGTCCGACGAGGTGTCGACCGATCAGCTGACGCAAATCGCCAACCGGCGTGGCCTGTTGCAGGCGTTCGACGCCGAGCGCTCGCGCATGGAGCGCGGCGGCAGCAGCCTGTCGATCGGCCTGCTCGATATCGACAACTTCAAGCGCCTGAATGACGAGCTCGGCCACAGCGTCGGCGACGTGGCGCTGAAGTCGCTCGCGGCTGTGGTCAGCAAGAGCCTGCGCCCGACCGACAAGGTGGCGCGCTACGGCGGTGAAGAGTTCGTCATGCTGCTGCCCGACACGCCCGTTGACGAAGGCCAGCAGATCCTCACCCGCTTGCAGCGCTCGTTGAGCGGCGGCCTGTTCATGCACGAGCAAAAGCAGATCTTCGTGACCTTCTCGGCGGGGGTCACGACCTACCGCGAAGGCGAGCGGATCGAAGATGCGCTGGAGCGCGCCGACCAAGCGCTGTACGAGGCGAAGCGCACCGGGAAGAACCGCACCTGCGTTGCTTGACAGGGCTCGAACGGCGGCCGGTTCGGGAACTACGTATGGTCAGTGCCATACGGTAGCGTTACATTCCGTCACGTCTGTCGTCGGATTGTTCAGCGCCATGGTCAAGCCACCCAAACGTCGTCCTGCCAAGCCGCCCGTCGAATGGCACGACACCGTGATCGATCGCCTCGATCCGGGCGAGGACGTCGAGCCCGAGCGCTGGCACGACTCTTCGCTCGAGCTCGAGCGTGGGCTGGACATCAGCGAGCAGCCGCTCGACAAGTTGCCCGCGGAGTTTCTCGACAGCTTCCCGCCCGACGAGAAAGACAAAGGTTCGCCGAAAATCACTCGCAAGTGACGTTCGGAAAGGACCTCTCGTGAACAAGCTCGTTCTGCTCGCTCTGCTGTCGTTCGCCGCCGTCGCCGGCGCCGAGCAGCTGGGCGAAGTCAACACCGTTTTCAAGCTCATCGGCCCGGACCACAAGATCATCGTCGAGGCCTACGACGATCCGAAGGTCGGCGGCGTGACCTGCCATGTCTCGCGCGCCAAGACCGGCGGCATCACGGGCGCGCTCGGCATCGCCGAAGACAAGGCCGAAGCATCGATCGCCTGCCGTCAGGTCGGCCCGATCTCGTTCAGCCAGCCGCTGCCGGTGCAGGAAGAAGTGTTCAGCGAGCGCCTGTCGGTGCTGTTCAAGAAGCTGCGCATCGTGCGCATCGTCGACCGCAAGCGCAACACGCTGGTGTATTTGACCTACTCGGATCGGCTGATCGAAGGCTCGCCGAAGAACAGCATTACCGCTGTGCCGGTGGATCGGGCGACCGTGATTCCCGTGAAGTGAAACGCCCCTTCGCCCTGAGCAAACAACTCCGTTCGGGCTGAGCAACCCTTCGACAAGCTCAGGGCGAACGGGATTGGTATTTCCGATCATCCTGAGCCTGTCGAAGGACAAGCTCAGGGCGAACGGGATTGGTATTTCCGATCATCCTGAGCCTGTCGAAGGACAAGCTCAGGGCGAACGGGGGTCACGAGGTTGCAGCTTTCGCCGCGCCGCCACAGCCGCCGCCAATTCCTGCAACACCGGCACCGTCTGCGCAAACCCGATGCACGCGTCGGTGATCGAGACCCCCGGCTTCAGCGCGACACCGGGCACCAAATCCTGCCGCCCTTCCTCGAGGTGACTCTCGATCATCACGCCGGTGATGCGCCGCTCGCCCGCCGCGACCTGCTCGGCCACGTCGTGGGCGACGGCGATTTGCCGGCGGTGTTGCTTGCTGCTGTTGGCGTGCGACACGTCGATCATTACCTGCTCGCGCAAGCCGGCGTTGCGCAGTGCGTCGCACGCCGACGCGACATGCGCGGCGTCGTAGTTCGGCGACTTGCCGCCGCGCAGGATCACATGGCAGTCGTCGTTGCCGCGCGTCTCGAAGATCGCGGCCATACCCATCTTCGTCATGCCCATGAATGCGTGCGGCGCGCGTGCCGCGAGGATCGCGTCGGCTGCGACCTGGATGCTGCCGTCGGTGCCGTTCTTGAATCCAATCGGGCAGCTCAGTCCCGACGCGAGTTGGCGATGGCTTTGGCTCTCGGTCGTTCGCGCGCCGATCGCGCCCCAGGCGACGAGGTCGGCGATGAACTGCGGGCTCAGCAGGTCGAGGAATTCGGTGCCGGTCGGCAGGCCGAGTGACGTGAGATCGAGCAGCAAGCGGCGCGCGCGCTCCAGTCCTTCATTGATCGCGAAGCTGCCGTCGAGGTGCGGATCGTTGATGTAGCCCTTCCAGCCGACGGTGGTGCGCGGCTTCTCGAAGTAGGCGCGCATGACGATTAGCAGCTCGGACTGCAGCGAGTCGGCGACCGCCTTCAAGCGCTGCGCGTAGTCGAGCGCCTGATCGTGGTCGTGAATCGAGCACGGGCCGACGACGACGACGAGCCGGTCGTCGCGCCCATGCAGCACGTCGGCGATTGCCACGCGGCTGCGCTCGACGAGCGCCAGCGTGCCGTCGCGCAGCGGCACCCGCTCTTGCAGCAGCGCCGGCGTGATCAGCGGGCGCACTGCGCCGATGCGCACGTCGTCGATGCGGGTCGTGTCCAGCGTGCTGTCGCGGTTGCCGACTTCGTGGTCGTGCTGCGGATCGTCGAGAGTGTTCATCGCGCTCGTGATCGTGAAGGTGCGGGCATTTTCCCACCCCTGAGCAGCTCGATCGGCTCAGCGGTCGATGCAAGAGCGAAACGCGTTGCGCCCCGACTGCTTCGCCAGGTACATCGCCGCGTCGGCCTTCTTCAACAAGCCTTCAGCCTCCACGCCGTCGCGCGGCGAGATCGAAATGCCGATGCTGGCTGAGACCGTGACCTGCTCGCCTTCGAGCGAGAACGCCGTCGACAAGGCCGAGACGATCTTCTGCGCGACGATGTCGGCGTCTTCGGTGCGCGACAGGTTGGCAAGCACGACGGCGAACTCGTCGCCGCTCAATCGGCCGACCGTGTCGCCGGCGCGAACGCATTCCTTCAGCCGATGCGCGACCTGCACCAGCAAGCGATCGCCTGCCGCATGGCCGAGCGTGTCGTTGACGACCTTGAAGCGATCGAGGTCGACGAACAGCACGCCGATGCGCCATTGGTTGCGCTGCCCGACCTTCAGCGTCTGCTCGAAGCGGTCGAGAAACAGCGTGCGGTTGGGCAGCCCGGTCAGCGCATCGAATTGCGCAAGGTGCGTCAGGTGATCCTCGGCCCGCTTGCGGTCCATCGCGGTCGCCAGCGTGTTCGCGAGGCTTTGCAGGAAGCTCAGGTTGTCGGCGCTGAAGCTGCGTTCGCTTTTCGTGTAGGCGCCGAGCACGCCGTAAGTGCCGCCGATGCCGACGATCGGCACGTCGACGCCGCTGCGTATCGCGTGCTCGCGTATCAGCGCCGACGGCACGAAGCGCGGCTCGGCACCGTAGTTCTCGACGACGATCGGCTTTCCCGCGCCGATCACGTAGCGGTTCTGCGAATCGGGGCCGACGTCGCTGTCGATCGATCCCATCCACTTCGGGGCCCATCCGGTGCCCGCGGTCAGCATGAGCTGCGGGCTGTTTTCGTCGAGCTGCAGCAGCTTGCAGAACTCGACTTCCAGGCCTTCGCTGACGGCCGATGCGGCACGCTCCATCAGCGCCGGCAAGCCGATATTGGCGAGCGCCGATTGGCCGAAGCGCGCGATCAGGCTTTGCTGCAGCGCGTGCTGACGGATCAGGTGCTCGGTCTGCTTGTTGCGCGTGATGTCGCGCACCACGTTGACGGCGATTCGCCGCCCCGCAATGAGCGTCCCGCGGCGGCGGATTTCGATCGGAATTCGCCGCCCGTCGCGATGCTTCAGCCAGATCTCGGCGCACTGCTCGGTGTTCGGCTCGGGGCTCAGGTTCTGATACTGCAGCGTCAGCGCCGCCATGTCGGCGTTCGGCGAGATGTCGGGAATCTGCAGCGCGAGGAATTCGTCGCGGCTGTAGCCGAGCACCCGGCAACCCGTCTCGTTGACATCGATGAAGCGCATCGTCTGGCAATCGACAACATGGATGCCGTCGGCCGTCGCGTCGATCGCCGCGCGGAACCGCTGCAAGGTCTCGTCGCGCTCGCGACGCAGCGTCACGTCGCGGCTGACGCCGCGGTATCCGGCGAACACGCCTAGCGCGTCGACGATGGGGTCGCCGCTGAGCGAGAACCATCGCGGCTTGCCGCTGTCGTCGCTGCGGCAGACTTCGAAATCGCGAAATGCTTCGTGTCGCGTCAGCAGCGCGCGGTGCGCAGCCCAGTCGCGCTCGCTGAGATTCGGCGTCGGCGAGTCCCACAAATGGCGACCGAGATCGGGATGGTCGTCGCTCTCGCGCCCGAGAAAGGCGCCCAAAAAATAGCGGAAGCGAAATTGGTCGTCGAGCTCCCAGAACGAGTGCGCCGACAACTGCGTCAGCCGCGACAGCCGCGCCTCCGATTCGGCCAGCGCGGTTTGCAGACTCTGCAATTGTTCGAGCATGCTGTGTGTACTTCTCTTCGCCAGGGCAGCGGCACGCGCCGATTGTAGAAACGCTGTCGTCAGATCAAGTAGGGAGATTCGAGAAGAAGTTGGATGCAGCTGCGAAGCAGAATGGTTGCGCGAGATCAACAGTTCATCCCGTCAGTCATGAATCGCCTCATCGAGATCCGTTCCTACAAGCTCAAGCCCGGCACTGCGCATGAGTTTCACAACGCTGTTGCCTCGACCACGGTGCCGATGCTTCGCACCTGGGGCATGGATGTCGTCGCGTTCGGCCCGTCCGCGCATGAGCCTGATACCTACTTCCTGATCCGCGCTTACAACGATCTCGCGGATTTGCGTTCCCAGCAGGACGCGTTCTACGGTTCGCCGGCATGGCGCGAAGGTCCACGCGAGTCCATCGTGTCTCGCATCGAAAGCCATCTGAGCACGGTCGTGTGGCTGTCACCTGAATCCATCGACGACCTTCGACGCTCGAATGCATCGGTCGAAGATTGACTGCTGCTGCCGCACGAGGGATACCGAATGCGCAGCTTGCTGATCGCCGGCGTCGTTCTGGTCGTCTGCGTACTGGCGTGGAGTCTTCGCCCGGTTTGTGTCCCGCTGTCAGCCGAGGAGCTGCGCAGTTTCAATGTGCCGATCGAGCAGCGCACCGACCGGGACATTTACCTGAAGGTGTTTCAACGACAAGGCGAGCAGTGGGTCCAATGCAAGACCTGGATGTCGCGACAGCTTTTTTTCTGAGTTCTGGCATCGACAACGTGATGCTGCCACCGCGCGGCGTCAGGTACATTCGCTGCGCTGATCGATGCAGCATCCAACCGGCCGACGCAGAACCATGAGAGAACTGAGCATGCAATTTCCGCAAGCGGCGACGCCGTCCAAGGTCCTGATTCGCATTGCCGTCGTCATCGGCGCCGCGCTGTTGCTCGTGGTCCTCTGGCCGTTCTATCCGGTTCCCACAGGAAGCCGTGGCGTCGTGACGCAGTTCGGCAAGATTGTCGGCATCGAAGGAGAAGGGCTTGCGGTCTTGCCGCCTTGGCAGAAGCTATCCAACTTCAGCATTCGCGCCGAAAAGGCCGATATCGAAAATGCGGAAGGGAGCACCAGCGACACGCAGCCCGTGAAGGTGAGCATGACGGTGCGATACAGCATCGCCACCGATCGAGTATCGGAAGTGTTCGAGAAATACTCGCACGATGGAAACCTGTCTTCGTACGTTCAGACGGCGACGCAGGAGATATTCAAGGCGGTCACGGCAAAGTACAGCGCTCCTGACCTGATCGCGCAACGCGCCAAGGTGTCTTCCGACATCAACGCTGCGCTGCGCGAGAAGCTGTCGCTCTACGGTGCCCAGGTGATCAACATCGACATGCGGAACTTCGCATTCTCGGATTCGTACATGCACGCCATCAACGACAAGGTGACGCAGGAGCAACTCCGACTCGCCGCGGAGAACAAGCTGAAAACCGTCGAGGCGGAGCAGAAGCAGAAGGTCGCGATCGCTGAAGCCGAAGCCAGTGCTCGAAAGGCGCAAGCCGATGGCGAGGCCTATGCCAACCTCACGATCGCCAAAGCTCAAGCGGAGGCGCTTCGTGTCCAGAACGCCGCTCTGGCTCAGAACAAAGACGTTCTGGAGCTTCGGCGCATCGAGGTCGAGAAGACAAAGGCGGAGAGATGGAATGGAGCACTGCCCACCTCCATCTACGCTGGCGCTCCAATTCCGTTTCTGAATGTCGGTAAGTGAATATTGCGTCTGCTGACGAATGCAACCCAGGAAGCTCTCATGACGATAGCCACACTCGCCCGCTGGCATCAGCTCGTGGAAAACCGCGATGCGAAAGGCCTTGATTCATTGCTTGCCGACGAGGTGGTCTTCCACTCTCCGGTCGTTCACACGCCGCAAGTCGGCAAGGCCGTGACAACGCAATATCTCGCCGCGGCGTTTCGCGTGTTCTTCAACCCATCGTTTCGCTACGTTCGCGAGCTCTGCGGCCCTCACGATGCCGTGCTGGAGTTCCAGGTCGAGATCGACGGCATCAGCGTCAATGGCGTCGACATGATCAAGTGGAACGACGCCGGGCAGATTGTCGAGTTCAAGGTCATGCTGCGGCCGCTGAAGGCCGTCAACCTGATCCACCAGAAGATGGCGGCGATGCTGCAGGCGAATCGGTAGCTCGCGTCGGCGTCAATGCTCCACATTCACCATCCACGGCACGCCGAAGCGGTCGGTGAGCATGCCGAAGCCTTCGCTCCAGAACTGCTTCTCGAACGGCGCCGTGATCTTGCCGTCTTCGGCGAGGGCGCGGAACAGGCGTTGACCTTCGGCGGTGTCCTTCGCCGAGAGTGACAGCGAGAAGCCGCTTGCGCTTTGGGGCTTCCCGTCGCCGTCGGACACATGCAGCGTGCTGTCGCCGATCTTGATCGTTGCGTGCATCACGCCATCGGGTGGGCCCATCGGCTCGCTGCCGTGCTGCGGCGCGTCCTTGAAGCGCTGAAGAAAGAGGACTTCGGCGCCGACGGCGGCTTGATAAAACGACAGGGCCGCCTGGCACCGGCCGCCCAGAAACAGATACGGTGTGACTTTCATGGTGACCTCCGAACGAAGGGCTCACTCTACGCGCGCACAACGCCGTTTGTCGAAGCAAGCCTGCCTCGCCAGCGGGGCTGATGGTTCCTCGCGCGATGCGCAAAATCCCTTCTGCGAAACGGATGTCGACCCGGCGCTACCTTTCACTCTCACTCGATGCTGAAAGGACAAGCGATGCGACACGGTGCATTGTCCAAACTGCGGTTGGCCCACATGCACGATGTGATGGCCGGCCACGTCGAACGCGGCGGCATGCCGGGGCTGGTGATGCTGGTGAGCCGGCGCGCCGATGTGCATGTCGACGCGATCGGCATGAAGGCGCAGGGCCGCCATGACCCGATGCGGCGTGACACGATCATGCGCATCAGCTCGCTGACCAAGCCGGTGACGGCCGCGGCGGCGATGATCCTGGTCGAGGAATGCCGGCTGCGCCTCGACGAGCCGGTGGATGCGTTGTTGCCCGAGCTCGCCAACCGCAAGGTGCTGAGGCGCCTCGATGCGCCGCTCGCTGATACGGTGAGTGCAACGCGGCCGATCACCCTGCGCGATCTGCTGACGTTCCGCATGGGCATCGGTGTCGTGATGGCGCCGCCCGACACCTATCCGATCCAGCACACGATGGACGAGCTTCGGCTCGGCCAGGGCATGCCGAGCCCGGCCACGCCGCCGGCGCCCGACGAATGGATTCGCCGCCTCGGCACGCTGCCGCTGATGCACCAGCCGGGCGAGCAGTGGAGCTACGGCACCGGCTCCGACGTGTTGGGCGTGCTGATCGCACGCGCCTGCGGTCAGCCATTCGAGCTGTTCCTGCGCGAGCGCCTGTTCGGGCCGCTCGGCATGAAGGACACCGGGTTCAGCGTGCCTGCGGCCAAGCTCGACCGGCTCGCCACGAGCTACACCACCGACGCGACAAGCGGCGCTCTCGAGCGCTACGACGCGCCCGACGGCGGGCAGTGGAGCCGCCCGCCGGCATTTCCGTCGGGCGGCGCAGGCCTCGTCTCGACGATCGACGACTACTTTGCATTCGCCCGCATGCTGCTCAGCAAAGGTCAGGTCGGACGCGAGCGCATCTTGTCGCGGCCATCGGTCGAGCTGATGACGAGCGACCACTTGACCGCGCAGCAGAAAGCGGCGTCGGTCTTCGCGCCCGGCTTCTTCGACAACCATGGCTGGGGCTTCGGCGTGTCGATGATCACGCGACGCGACGACGTCGCAGGGTCGATCGGCACCTATGGCTGGGACGGCGGATTGGGTACGGCGTGGCGCACCGATCCGCGCGAAGAGATGATCACGATCCTGATGACGCAAGCGGCGTGGACCTCGCCGACCCCGCCGAAGGTGTGCCTGGATTTCTGGACGTCGGCGTACCAAGCGATAGACGATTGAGAAGTCGACCGTAGGTCGGCTTCTCAAGCCGGCCAGCCGGCCGGCCGTTCACGGCAAGCGTCGCGCCCGCTCCAACAACAACTCGCGCTCGCGCGCATTGCGCGTCAGCGACGCGGCGCGCTCGAACTCGGCACGCGCTTCATCGGTGCGACCGAGCTTCGACAGCAAATCGCCGCGCACGCTCGGCAACAGGTGATAGCTCTTCAACGACGCTTCGCTGACCAGCGCATCGACGATCTCCAATCCGGCGTCGGGGCCGAACGCCATCGCCACCGCAACGGCACGATTCAGTTCGACGACCGGTGACGGCGTGAGCTGCGCGAGCGCGTCGTAGAGCGCTGCGATGCGCCGCCAATCGGTCTCGTCGGCGCTGCGCGCCCGAGCATGGCAGGCGGCGATCGCGGCCTGCAATGCATACGGCCCGAGTGCGCCACCCAGGGCTTCGGCGCGCGCGAGTGCAGCGAGGCCGCGGCGAATCAGCAGTTGGTCCCACTTCGCGCGGTTCTGCTCGAGCAGCAGCACCGGCTCGCCCGCTGCGCCAACCCGCGAGTGCGCGCGCGACGCTTGGATCTCCATCAGCGCGACGAGTCCATGCACCTCGGGCTCTTGCGGCGCGAGCTCGGCGAGGATTCGCCCGAGTCGCAGTGC
>VBCQ01000358.1 GCA_005882155.1 Betaproteobacteria bacterium | reverse complement strand
CCTACAAGCTCAACGACAAGATCGCGACGCTGCAGGTGCGCCCGCGCGGCTGGCACCTGGCCGAAAAGCATGTACTCGTCGACGGGCAGCGCGTGTGCGGTGGCATCTTCGACTTCGCGCTCTTCATGTTCCACAACGCCAAGGAACAAATCGCGCGCGGCGCGGGGCCGTTCTTCTACCTGCCGAAGATGGAAAGCCATCTCGAGGCGCGGCTGTGGAACGACATCTTCGTGATGACGCAAAACGAGCTCGGCCTGCCGCAGGGCACGATCAAGGCGACGGTGCTGATCGAAACGATCCTCGCCGCGTTCGAGATGGACGAGATCCTCTACGAACTGCGCGAGCACAGCGCGGGGCTGAACGCCGGGCGCTGGGACTACATCTTCAGCTGCATCAAAAAGTTCAAGCTCGACCGCAACTTCTGTTTGGCCGATCGCGCCAAGGTCACGATGACGGCGCCGTTCATGCGCGCCTATGCGCTGCTGCTGCTGAAGATCTGCCACCAGCGCGGCGCGCCGGCAATGGGCGGCATGAGCGCGCTGATCCCGATCAAGAACGACCCGGGGAAGAACGCGATCGCGATGGCCGGCATCATCGCCGACAAGCGCCGCGACGCGACCGACGGCTACGACGGCGGCTGGGTCGCGCACCCGGGTCTCGTCGAGCCGGCGATGAAGGAGTTTCTCGCGGTGCTCGGTGACCGGCCGAATCAGTTCGACAAGCAAAAGCCCGAGGTCGAGGTGAGCGCGGCGGACCTCTTGAACTTCCAGCCCGAGACGCCGATCACCGAAGCGGGGCTGCGGATGAACATCAACGTCGGCATCCACTACCTCGGCGCCTGGCTCGGCGGCAACGGCTGCGTGCCGATTCACAACCTGATGGAAGACGCTGCGACGGCCGAGATCAGTCGCTCGCAAGTCTGGCAATGGATCCGCTCACCGAAAGGCGTGCTCGACGACGGCCGCAAAGTGACCGCCGAGCTCGTGCGCACGCTGGTCCCCGAAGAGCTCGCGAAGATCAAGGAAGGCGGCTTCGAAGGCAAGTTCGACCGTGCTGCGCAAATCTTCGAGCAGATGAGCACGCAGGATGAATTCGCGGAGTTCTTGACGTTGCCGTTGTACGAGGAGATTTGAGAAGGCGACAGGGCCTTCGACGGGCTCAGCCCGAACGGTCCATTTCCGTTCGGGCTGAGGTATCGAAGCCTTCTCCAAACACAAACCACACCCCGTTCGGACTGAGCTTGTCGAAGGCCCACGTCCCATGCGGTGATCCAAAAAATGCAAGCCCGAAGGAGAGAGCTTCGGGCTCGCTGATTCCTTTCGTTGTCCTTAGCGCTCCACCGAACCCTGTGCCGATCCGTTGGCTGTCGCGCCATGACGATCGGCTGACGCGCTGCCGTCGGCCGAGCCGGAGACCGCGGTCTTGCGCGTCGATGCGTCGGCCTTGCCGCCGGTATTCGTGCTCGTCGTCGCTGCGGGCTTGTCGGCCGGCTTGTCTGCCGGCTTCTCCGACGCCGCCGCACTGCGCTGCGCATGCGCTGCCGCCGAGCCGGCCACATTGCCTCCCGCTTGCGCGGAGCTATCGCGTGCGCCTTGCAATGTCGAACGCGTCGCCGACGCGTTCGACTGCGCCGAACCGGTCGCTTGACCTTGCGCGCTCGCAGCCTTGTCCTTCGCCGCATCGGCCTTCTCTTGCGCCTTGTCGACCAACGGTTTTGGCGATGGCCGCGTGATCGCGCCCTCACCGCTCAGGCCGCCGTTCAAGGTGCCGCCGATGCCGGGGCCGAAGCCGCCGCCGAGTCCGCCACCGATGCCACCCGATCCGCCGACGAGGCCGGCGTGAGCCGGGAACGCGAGGCCGAGAAGTGCGGTGGCCAGCGTCGCGCCGGCGAGAAGATGAGGGTGTTTCATGAATCGACTCCAGTCTTGCTGTTGCTGGCACCGCGGCCTGTCCGCGGCACTCAAGAGGTACAACGACGCGCGCTGAAGCCTTCTTCCCTCACCTCACATTTGCTTGCACATTCATCGCCGAGGGCTCGATACGCAACTCGCGCGCGACCAGTCCATGGCCGTAGACCACATCGCGTCCCGCTGCGCCGAGGTCGATCGCGCTGCGCGCCAGCGCTGCGACGGCCAGAGCGGACGCAGCCGCATCGGGCTCGCGCAGCGCTCGCGCGAGCAGACCGGCGACCAGCGGCGCGGCGAACGAGGTGCCGCGCGCGTTGGCGTAGGCGGTGTTGCCGACACCCGCCGCCGCCATCTCGGAGCCGGGCGCGGCAAACGCCACATGCGCGCCGCGTCCCGCTTCGGGCAGCACATTGGAGCGCGCGTCGACGCCGGTGACGCCGATGACTTCCGGGTAGGCCGCGGGATAAAGCGGCGGCGCCGCAGGGCCGTCGTTGCCGACCGCGGCGACGAGCAGCAGCCCGCGCGAATGCGCGCGTCGCACGACGGCTTCGAGCGTGCGGTTGGCCGGCCCGACGAGGCTCACGTTGACGACCGGCACGCGCTCGCCGAGCAACCAGCCGAGTGCCGCGGCGAGCACTTCGACCGAGCCGCCGGCCGCGTCGCCGCAATAGATGTCGGCAGCGTAGAGCGCGGCTTCTGGCGCAGCGCCGCGAAATCGATGGTCATGGCCGACCAGCAGCGACGCGACGGCGGTGCCATGCGCACTGTCGATCGCACGGCCGTCGCATCCCCAGCGATGAATCGTCGTGTGGCTGAATGCGGCGTGCGTCGCGTCGACACCGCCATCGATCAACCCGACTTTCAGCAACGTCGACGCCGATGCTGTGGTGCTCGACGCGGTCGGCATGATGGTTGCCGGCGCGCCGGCGTTGCCGCTTTCCAAATACAAGTGATTGAAGTCGGCCGACGCTTGCGGGTCGAGCTCGCGCAGCCGCTGCAACGCGCGCCGCGTGTCCCATCCGGGCGGTGCGCGCAGGGTGACGAGCCGCAGGTCGAGCGCATCGAGAATGCGCTCGCGAGCGAACGCGAAGCCCTCACCGCGTGCCGCTGCGAGCACCGCGTCGGACGGCGATGTCAGCACGACTTCGCCGCGCAGCACCGGCTCGCCGGCCGGATCGGCCTCGACGGCGTCGCTGCGTTGGCGCAGCAACTCAGCGATGCGCCGCTGGCGCGACTGCATCAGCTCGGCGACCCGCGAGGGGACGTCGCGGCGCAGCGCTGGCGTGACGTCCGGCAAGCGCGGCAAGCTGGGCAGCGACGGCAGGCGCAACTGCGCATGCGCCGGTGCGCTCACGACGAACAGCGACACGACCAGGACGAAAGTGCGGAACTGAGGTTTCATCGGCTTGCGTGGCATCGTAATGATTGAACGAGCGAGCGATGGAAGAAAATCCACGCCTGCATCGTTGAACCAGGGACGGCATGAGTGAATCGCACGAGGCCTTGCGTTTGGAGATCGTGGCCTTGTTGCCGCGACTGCGCCGCTTCGCCCGCACGATCACCCGCCACCGTGAAGACGCCGACGACCTGGTTCAGCTTGCCGTCGAGCGCGCGTTGCTGCGCCTCGACCAATGGCAACCGGGCACCCGACTGGACAGCTGGATGTTCATGATCATGAAGAACGCCTGGATCGATGAGGTGCGCAGTCGCGGTCGCCGCGACGCGATCTTTTTGCCCGAGGAAGCCGGCGAGCATGTCGGCGAGTCGACCACCGAACGCCAGCACGAGCGGCTCGATGTGCACAAGGCGATGCAGCAACTCAACGACGACCAGCGCATGGTCGTCGGCCTGGTGCTGATCGAGGGCCTGCCGTACAAGGAGGCTGCCGACGTGCTGGGTATTCCGATCGGCACGTTGACGAGCCGGTTGGCGCGAGCGCGCGACACCTTGCAGGCGGTGTTGAGCGGAAGCGTCGGAGTGTCGTCATGAGCATCCGCGACGACGTGCTGCTCGCCTATGTCGACGGCGAGCTCGACGCTGCGGCGCGCGCCGACGTCGACGCGGCGATCGCCGCCGACCCGCAACTGGCGCAACGCGTGCAGCAGCAGCAAGCGCTGCGGCAGATGCTCAGCGCAAGTTACGACCCGGTGCTCGACGAGCCGATGCCGGCTCGCTTGCTGGCCGCAGCGCGAGCCCCATCGCCGAGCCGCAAGGTTGTCGACCTCGGCGCCGAGCGCGCGAATCGTCAGTCCCGCCGCGCACTGCGGGACTGGTCGTGGCCGCAATGGGCCGCGATGGCCGCCTGCCTCGTGGTCGGCGTGTTCGCCGGTCGCAGTGCGCTGTTCATGGCGCCTGCCGACGAGGTCGCCACACGCGGCGGCCAATTGGTGGCGCGCGGCGAACTGGCGCAGTCGCTGTCGACGCAGCTCGCGAGCACGCAAACCGCCGACGCACCGGTGAAGATCGGCGTGAGCTTCGTGTCGCG
>VBCQ01000354.1 GCA_005882155.1 Betaproteobacteria bacterium | reverse complement strand
TGCTACGAGCGACTCTTGGCCGCCGGCAAACCCAAGAAGGTCGCGCTGGTGGCCTGCATGCGCAAGCTGCTCATCACGCTCAACGCAATCGCCCGCACCAAGACACCCTGGCGTTCGGACTTCGGCTCGACTTGATTCAGAGGTGTTCAAGATGGTTGCTGTGATGATGATGATGGGCTGATGGCCCGAGAAGCTGGGCAGTGTGTCCGCGCGTGTGCGGCGATGTCCATGCACGAAGTCACGAAGCGCGCAGCACCTGACACACGCTGCAACAAGATGTGCAGACGTTCCAGTGATGTCGCGGATGCGACAGCAGCCATTCGCCAGCGCGGGCCCTGCTACACTTTTGCGCATGTTCACACCGCGCAAGCAAACCAAGGGGTCGCACGACCGGGGAGCATGGCCCTGGCGGGGCCGGTCCACACGCGTCTGAGCCGCCGAAGGGAAGCGCCTATGAAATTGCGCACCGAAGGCGGCTCACCTCAGGCCTTCTCTGCGCAACTGCGTAGGCACTTCGTTCCGGCCTGAGCGTTGAGGTTTGTTTGCCGTCGGTCGCGGCTCATCCCATGAGCAAGCCCTTCGGCTCCACCGGCGACCGATGCGTCGCCGAATTTCGCGATATCGAATCACCGCGCAAGCCGCAGGCCGCGCTGGGCTGTGGAGGGCCCTGAACCGTGATCACCGAACTCGAATTCAAGAGCCTTGCGGCGCAAGGCTTCAACCGCATCCCCTTGATCGCCGAGGCGTTCGCCGATCTGGAAACGCCGCTGTCGCTGTACTTGAAGCTCGCGTACGGATCGGGCGGCGGCAAGTACAGCTTCCTGCTCGAATCGGTCGTCGGCGGCGAGCGCTTCGGCCGCTATTCGTTCATCGGGTTGCCCGCGCGCACACTGCTGCGTGCCAGCGGATTCAAGACCGAGCTGGTCACCGATGGCGCGGTCGTCGAAACCCACGACGGCAATCCGCTCGACTTCATCGCCGAGTACCAAACGCGCTTCAAGGTCGCGCTGCGCCCGGGGCTGCCGCGCTTTTGCGGCGGGCTGGCGGGCTATTTCGGCTACGACGCGGTGCGCTTCATCGAACCCAAGCTCGCGAAGACCGAGAAGAGCGGCGGCATCGATACACCCGACATCCTGCTCTTGCAATGCGAAGAGCTCGCGGTCATCGACAACCTGTCGGGGCGGCTGTACTTGATCGTCTATGCGAACCCGGCCGAGGCCGAGGCCTTTCACAAGGCCAAGCGGCGCCTCGCCGAGCTGGCCGACAAGCTCAAGTACAGCGTCACCGCGCCGGCGGTGAAGCGAGGCCAGTCCCATGGTGTCGAGCGCGAATTCGCGAAGGACGACTACCTGGCCGCGGTGCTGAAGAGCAAGGAGTACATCGCCGCCGGCGACATGATGCAGGTGCAGATCGGGCAGCGTCTGCGCAAGCGCTACACCGAGTCGCCGCTGTCGCTGTACCGCGCGCTGCGCTCGCTCAACCCGTCGCCGTACATGTACTTCTACGACATGGGCGAGTTCCAGATCGTCGGCGCGTCGCCCGAGATCCTGGTGCGCCAAGAGCACACGGCCGATGGCGACAAGGTGACGATCCGCCCGCTCGCCGGAACGCGCCCGCGCGGCGCGACGCCCGAGCAGGACAAGGCGCTCGAAGTCGAGCTGAGCAACGATCCGAAGGAGCGCGCCGAGCACCTGATGCTGATCGACCTCGCGCGCAACGACATCGGCCGCATCGCCAAGACCGGCAGCGTCAAAGTCACCGAGGCCTTCGTCGTCGAGCGCTACTCGCATGTGATGCACATCGTCAGCAACGTCGAGGGCTTGCTGAAAGACGGCATGACCAGTCTCGACGTGCTGAAGGCAACCTTCCCGGCCGGCACCTTGACCGGTGCGCCGAAAATCCGCGCGATGGAAATCATCGACGAGCTCGAGCCCGTCAAGCGCGGCATCTACGGCGGCGCCTGCGGCTACCTGAGCTTCGCCGGCGACATGGATGTGGCGATCGCAATCCGCACCGGCATCGTCAAGGACGATACCTTGTACGTTCAAGCGGCGGCGGGCATCGTCGCCGATTCGGTGCCAGAGCTGGAGTGGAAGGAAACCGAAGCCAAGGCACGCGCACTGATCCGCGCGGCGGAACTCGTCGAGGAGGGCTTCTGAAATGCTGCTCATGATCGACAACTACGACAGCTTCACCTACAACCTGGTGCAGTATTTCGGCGAGCTCGGTGAAGATGTGCGGGTGTTTCGCAATGACGAGATCACGCTCGATGGCATCGGCGAACTCAAGCCCGATCGGCTCGTGCTGTCTCCCGGGCCGTGCTCGCCGGCCGAGGCCGGCATCTGCGTCGACGCGATCAAGGCGTTCGCCGGCAAGCTGCCGATCCTCGGCGTGTGTCTGGGTCACCAGGCGATCGGCGCGGCGTTGGGTGGCAAGGTGATTCGTGCGCGCAAGCAGATGCACGGCAAGGCGAGCGTCGTGTCGACCGACCAGCGCGGCGTCTACACCGCATTGCCCAAGCACTTCAGTGTGATCCGCTATCACTCGCTGGCGATCGAGCGCGAGACCTTGCCCGATGTGCTCGATGTCACGTCGACCTCGGAGGACGGCGAGATCATGGGCGTGCGGCATCGTGAGCTGGCCGGCAGCAAGACGCCGCTGGAAGGCGTGCAGTTTCATCCCGAGTCCATCCTCAGCGAGCACGGGCATGCGATGCTGAAGAACTTTCTGGACCTCAAGCCATGAAGATTGTCGATCTGCGCAGCGACACCGTCACGAGACCAACCCCCGCGATGCGCGACGCGATGATGCGCGCCGAGCTCGGTGACGACGTCTTCGGCGACGACCCGACCGTCAACGCGCTGCAGGAGCGCATCGCAGCGATGCTCGGCAAGGAGGCGGCGCTGTTCGTGCCCAGCGGCACGCAGGGCAACCTCGTCGCAACGATGAGCCATTGCCAGCGCGGCGACGAGATCGTCATCGGCCAGATGGCGCACCACTATCGATGGGAAGCGGGCGGCGCCGCGGTGCTGGCGAGCGTGCAACCGCAGCCGATCGAGCATCAAGCCGACGGCACGCTGTCGCTCGCCGACATCGCTGCTGCCATCAAGCCCGACGACTCGCACTTTGCGCGCACGCGCCTGCTCGCGCTCGAAAACACGTTCGGCGGCAAAGCGCTGCCGCTTACGTACATGGCCGACGCGACGGCGCTTGCGCGCAGCCGCGGTCTGGCAACCCATCTCGACGGCGCGCGGCTCTTCAACGCGGCGGTCAAGCTCGACGTCGCGGCGCGCGACATCGCACAGCATTTCGACAGCGTGTCGGTGTGCTTCTCGAAGGGCTTGGGCGCGCCGGTCGGCTCGGCGCTCGTCGGCTCGCGCGAGTTGATCGCGCGCGCGCACCGCTGGCGCAAGATGCTCGGCGGCGGCATGCGCCAGGCGGGCGTGCTGGCGGCCGCGGCGCTGCATGCACTGGACCATCACATCGCTCGGCTGGCCGACGACCATCGTCTCGCGCAGCGGCTCGCCGATGGCTTGCAGGGCGTGCCGGGCCTGAGCGTCGAGCCGCCGCAAACCAACATGGTGTTCGCTGACGTTGAGGGTGAGCGCGGCAAGGGCTTGATCGAGCACTTGAAGTCGCGCGGCGTGCTCGCGACCGGCTTGTACCGCCTGCGCTTCGTGACCCATCTCGATGTCGATGCGGCCGGCATCGATCACGCCATCGCCGCGGTGCGCCAGCACTTCGTCCGCTGAGGAATCGCCATGACCATCACCAACAACGAAGCGCTGACGCGCACGATCGAGCACCGCGAGATCTTTCACGACGAGATGCTGTCGCTGGTGCGCCGCATCATGGGCGGCGAAATGTCGCCGGTGATGATGGCCGCGCTGCTGGTCGGACTGCGCGTGAAGAAGGAAACGATCGGAGAGATCACTGCGGCGGCGCAAGTGATGCGCGAGTTCTCGACCAAGGTCGAGGTCGCCGACAAGACGCACCTTGTCGACATCGTCGGCACCGGCGGCGACAGCTCGCACACCTTCAACATCTCGACCTGCAGCATGTTCGTCGCCGCGGCGGCCGGCGCGCGCGTCAGCAAGCACGGCAACCGCAGCGTGTCGAGCAAGTCGAGCAGCGCCGATGTGCTCGAGGCGATGGGCGTTACCCTGTCGTTGCCGCCGGCGGCGATCGCGCGCTGCATCGCCGACACCGGCATCGGCTTCATGTTCGCGCCGAATCACCATCCGGCGATGAAGAACGTCGCGCCGGTTCGCAAGGAACTCGGCGTGCGCACGATCTTCAACATCCTCGGGCCGCTGACCAATCCGGCCGGTGCGCCGAACATCCTGATGGGCGTGTTCCACCCCGACCTCGTCGGCATCCAGGTGCGTGCGCTCCAGCGCCTTGGCGCCGAGCACGCCGTCGTCGTCTACGGCCGCGACGGGATGGACGAGGTCTCGCTCGGCGCGGCAACGATGGTCGGCGAATTCAAGGACGGCGCGATCCAGGAATACGAGATTCACCCCGAAGACTTCGGCCTCACGATGGCGAGCAATCGCACGCTGAAGGTCGAGACGCCCGGGCAGTCGATGGCGCTGTTGCAATCGGTGCTCGACAACGAGCCGGGCCCTGCGCGCGACATCGTGATCCTCAATTCGGGGGTCGCGCTGTACGCGGCCAACGTCGCGGCGACGATGGCCGATGGCGTTGCGCTGGCGCGCGATGCGCTGACGTCGGGCAAGGCGCTGGCGAAGATGCATCAGTTCGTCGCGCGGACCAAGGAGTTGCAAGCGGCATGAGCGACATCCTGGACAAGATCGTCGCGGTCAAGCGTGACGAGATAGCAGCGGCGCGATCCACGCGCGACATCGCTTCACTGCGAAGAGACGCCGAGTCGCTCGGCGGCCAACGCGACTTCGTCGGCAGCCTGCGCGCGAAGATCACCGCAGGCCAAGCTGGTGTCATCGCCGAGATCAAGAAGGCGAGCCCGAGCAAGGGCGTGCTGCGCGAGCACTTCGTTCCGTCCGAGATCGCGGCGAGCTATGCGCGCCACGGCGCGGCGTGCTTGAGCGTGCTCACCGATTCGCAGTTTTTCCAGGGTTCGGCGGCGTACCTCGAACAGGCGCGCGCCGCGTGTACGCTGCCGGTGCTGCGCAAGGACTTCATCGTCGACGCCTACCAGTTGTTCGAGGCGCGCGCGATGGGCGCCGACTGCATCCTGCTGATCGCCGCGTGTCTCGACGATGCGCAGATGGCCGAGCTCGAAGCGCAAGCGCTTGCGCTCGGCATGGCGGTGCTGGTCGAGGTGCACAACGACGTCGAGCTCGATCGCGCGCTGCGGCTGGCGACGCCGCTGGTCGGCATCAACAACCGCAACCTGCGGACCTTCGAAGTGAGCCTCGACACGACCTTGCGCTTGCTGAAGCAACTGCCCCCGCAACGGCTGCTCGTCACCGAAAGCGGCATCCTCGGCCGCGCCGACGTGCAGCGCATGCGCGATGCCGGCGTGAATGCGTTCCTCGTCGGTGAAGCGTTCATGCGCGCGAGCGACCCGGGCGCGGCGCTCGCCGAGCTGTTCCAGTGACACGCGTAGCGCGGCGTCGCTCGCAGGTGGCTGCGATGGCTGATTTGTTCGACTCTGCCGGCGGCGAATCGAGCAACCGCTTGACGCAGCCCCTGGCAGCCGCGTTCGCGAGTGTCGCCAACGGATGGCGCGATACGACCGATGCATTCCTCGCGACCGAGACCGGCCAGAACCTCGTGCGCTTCATCGACCAGCGCGTCGCCGATGGCGCGGTGGTCTACCCGGCGTCGGTGTTCCGCGCGCTTGAGCTGACCGAGCCGTCGCAGGTGCGCGTCGTCATC
Source organism: Betaproteobacteria bacterium (assembly GCA_005882155.1). Lineage (GTDB taxonomy): Bacteria > Pseudomonadota > Gammaproteobacteria > Burkholderiales > Burkholderiaceae_C > Albitalea. Next base: position 1,870 of record VBCQ01000354.1, on the reverse strand, counting down.
CTCGGCCAGGACCCTTATCACGGGCCCGATCAGGCACAAGGGCTTGCGTTCTCGGTAGCTGCGGGACAGAAGCTGCCGCCGAGCCTGCGCAATATGCTGAACGAAGTTCGCGACGACATCGGTGCAGCGTCGCAGTGCAGCGGCGATCTGAGCGCATGGGCGCGCCAGGGCGTGCTGCTGCTCAACGCCGCGTTGACGGTCGAAGACGGCCAGCCGCAAAGCCATGCCAACCGAGGTTGGGAGCTGTTGACCGATGCCCTTCTGGCCAAGGTCGCGGCACGGGCCGAGCCGGTGGTGTTCTTGCTGTGGGGCGCTGCGGCACAGCGCAAGCGCTCGATTGTCGAGATCGGGCCGCACCGCGTGCTGACCGCCAATCACCCGTCACCGCTGTCGGCACGGCGAGCGCCCGAGCCGTTCATCGGCTGCCGTCACTTCAGCCGGACGAACGAATTGCTGGCTAGTCTGCGGCCACAGACCGTGCCGATTTGCTGGTGACATTTCGTCTGATCTGGCATTTGAGTGGTATTTCGGCTGGCCTCGGCGTAGCCCAGACTGCAATACCAATTGACGTATTGGTATTACTGGTACTACACTGGTAGCGTTTCCCGGTGCGAGCCGGGCATCGACCAGGAGCAGTGGCGTCATGAACTATTCGAGGCAGCGGGCCGACCCGCGACAGCACCTCGTCGGCATCTCGTTTGTCTTTCTTCTTCACGTGCTCGTCGTCTACGTGCTCGTGACGGGGCTGGGCAAGAAAGTCATCGACGTGATCCGCGCACCGATCGACACCCGGGTCATCGAAGAGATCAAGAAGCCGCCGCCGCCGCAAGAGATGCTGCCGCCGCCGCCGAAGCTCGAGGCGCCCCCGCCGCCCTACGTTCCGCCACCCGAAGTGCAGATCGCGGCGCCACCGCCGGTGCAGGCAGTCATCACCGCGACGCCGACACCACCGCCGGCGGCAACGACCATCACGCCGATGGCGCCGGCCGCGCCGCCGGCGCCGCGAGCCGGCCCGGTCAGCGCAGCGGCGCACTGCTCGAAGATGGCGCCGCCCGAAGCGCCCGGGCTCGACTTTGCCGGCAAGATCAGCCTGACGATGCGCGCGATGATCCGCGGCAACAAGCTCGTGCAAGCCGATCTCGTCGCAGGCTCGCTGACCGGCGCGACCGACCGCAAGACACAGCGTCTGCTCGTCAACGCCGTGACCTCGGCGATGCTGGCCTACACCTGCAGCGGCGACAACATCGTTGTCGAGCAGCAGTTCGACTTCAGCTACTGACTTTTCTCTTTCTGATTCGCAGGAGACTTTGCATGTTCACCCGTCTGACTCCCACGCTGGCCGCCGTCGCGGTGAGCATTGCCGCCTTGTTCGCGGTGGCCTCATCGACCGCCTTCGCCCAGCCCGCCAGCGCCCCGGCCGCCTCCGCCGCTGCGGCCACCGAAGCTCCGGCGATGGCTCCCGCGCCGCTGACCGCCACGACCACCAAGGAAACCGTCGACAACCCCTACGGTCTGAGTGCACTCTGGGCGCAAGGCGACTTCGTCGCCAAGGGCACCTTGATCATGCTGGCGATCATGAGCATGGGCAGCTGGTACATCCTGGTGACCAAGCTGTACGAGAGCCTGAAGATCGCCGGCGAAGCACGCGCGGCGCGCAAGGGCTTCTTCAAGCACGCGAGCCTGGGCGACGCGGCCAAGACCCTGAAGCCGGGCAGCGCGTTTCGCTTCATCGCCGAGACCGGCATCGACGCCAACGACCACCACGAGGGGGCGCTGACCGAGCACATCGACCGCAACAGCTGGGTCACGATGAGCGTGCAGCGCAGCGTCGAAGACGTGCAGTCCCGACTGCAAGATGGCCTCGCCTTCT
>VBCQ01000357.1 GCA_005882155.1 Betaproteobacteria bacterium | reverse complement strand
GACGACGTGAATCGGCGTCAGCCTCTGGTCGCGACCGGCGCCGTTGCCGGCGAAGAAATGAAGCACACCGAGAACGCGCTCGCTGCCGCGAAGAGCGCGCTCGCCGCCGCGCAATCAGCGCTCGCCGCGGCACAAGAGCAGGCCGTGAGCAACCGCGCGCTGACCGAAGGCACCAACGTCGAGAATCATCCGAACGTGCAGCGCGCTGCCAGTGCGGTGCGCGAGGCTTACCTCGCGTTGCAGCGCACCGAGTTGCCGGCGCCGGTCACCGGCCAGGTGGCCAAGCGCACGGTGCAGGTCGGCCAGCGCATCGCCGCCGGCGCACCGCTGATGTCCATCATTCCGCTCGACCAGGTGTGGGTCGAAGCGAACTTCAAGGAAGTGCAGCTGCGCCAAATGCGCATCGGCCAGCCGGTCAAGCTCAGCGCCGACATCTATGGCCGCAAGGTCGAGTACGACGGCCATGTCGTCGGCCTCGGCGCAGGCACCGGCGCAGCGTTCGCGTTGCTGCCGGCGCAGAACGCGACCGGCAACTGGATCAAGGTCGTGCAGCGCGTGCCGGTGCGAGTCGAGCTCGATGCGAAACAGCTCGCCGAGCATCCGCTGCGTGTCGGGCTGTCGATGGAAGCCAGCGTCGACATCGCCGAGCAAAGCGGCAAGCCGGTGACCTCGGCGAGCGCTGTGCGCAGCTCGAGCAGCACGCAAGCGTTCGACCGCCATCAAGCCGCGGCCGATCGACTGGTGCACGACATCATCGTCGCCAATCTCGGCAAGCCCGATGCGGCGCCGCGTGTGTCGGGCACCACGGCGGCGCCGCGAATCGCGCTCACCACGACCAGCGCGCCACGCTGAACGCTCGACGATGAGCACTGCCGTTGCTGCTGACGCGCCGCGACCCGGCGTATCCACGCCACCCGCATCCGCGCCCGCGCTGCAAGCGCCGCCCGCGTGGCCGCCGTTGCACGGCCCGCAACTCGTGCTCGGCACGATCGCGCTGTCGCTCGCGACCTTCATGAACGTGCTCGACTCGTCGATCGCCAACGTGTCGATCCCGGCGATCGCCGGCGACATGGGCGTGAGCCCATCGCAAGGCACATGGGTCATCTCGTCGTTCGCGGTCGCCAACGCCATTTCGGTGCCGCTGACGGGCTGGCTCACGCAGCGCTTCGGCCAGGTGCGCCTGTTCACCGGCAGCGTGCTGCTGTTCGTCGTCATGTCGTGGCTGTGCGGACTCGCGCCGAACATCGAGTCGCTGATCTTCTTTCGCGTGCTGCAGGGGCTGGTGGCCGGCCCGATGATTCCGCTGTCGCAGACGCTGCTGCTCGGCAGCTACCCGCCGAAGAAGGCCGGCACCGCGATGGCGATGTGGGCGATGACGGTGCTCGTCGCGCCGGTGGTCGGCCCGCTGCTCGGCGGCTGGATCACCGACAACATTTCATGGCCGTGGATCTTCTACATCAACATCCCCGTCGGCCTCGTCGCAGCCGGCATCACCTGGTCGATCTACCGCAAGCGCGATGCGGGGCCGCGGCGCGTGCCGCTAGACACCGTCGGCCTCGGCCTGCTCGTGCTGTGGGTCGGCGCGCTGCAGATCATGATCGACAAAGGCAAGGAGCTCGACTGGTTCGCCTCGACGCAAATCGTCGTGCTCGCGGTGATCGCCGTCGTCGGCTTCCTGTTCTTCCTCGCGTGGGAACTGACCGACACGCACCCGGTCGTCGACCTGCGCTTGTTCGGTCAGCGCAATTTCGCGCTCGCCACGCTGTCGCTGTCGATGGGCTACGGCCTCTTCTTCGGCAACGTCGTGCTGATGCCGTTGTGGCTACAGCAGTACATGGGCTACACGGCGACCTGGGCCGGGATGGCGATGGCTCCGGTGGGCGTGCTCGCGATCATGCTGTCGCCGTGGGTCGGCAAGAACGTCACCGCGATCGACCCGCGCAAGCTCACAACGGTCGCCTTCATCGGCTTCGGCATCGTGCTGTGGATGCGCTCGCACTTCAACACCCAAACGCCGTTCGGCGACGTGATGATTCCCACCGTGCTGCAAGGCGCCGCGATGGCGTTCTTCTTCATCCCGCTGCAGGCGATCATCTTCTCCGGCCTGTCGCCCGACCGCATGCCGGCCGCGGCGGGCTTGTCGAACTTCGTTCGCATCACCGCTGGCGCCTTCGGCACCTCGATCATGACGACCGCGTGGGAGAACCGCGCGGTGATGCACCACGCGCACCTCGCGGAAACCGTGAACCGCAGCAACGACACGGCGATGCAAACGATGAACCAGCTCAGCACGAGCGGCTACAGCGTCGAGCAGGCGATGGCGATGGTCAACCGCATGATCGACCAGCAGGCCTACACGCTCGCGGCGACCGATTTGTTCTATTTATCGGCGGCCGTGTTCCTGCTGCTCGTGTCGCTCGTATGGCTCACGCGAAAGCCGAAGCAGGGGGCGCATATGGGGAGCAGTGGGGCGCATTGAGGGCGTGCACAGAGTCTGACGATCGCCTGCAACCCCTCCCCGTTCGGACTGAGCTTGTCGAAGTCTCGTCTGGCTTGACGGCCCCGCACCCAGAGCTAGCCGTCGCGCTTCTCGCCTTCGCGTCTGAGTGCTTCATTCATCGCAATGAAACCTTGCTTGTATGTGCATAAGCGAAGCCTGCTGAAAGGACGTCCGCTCGCCTTAGTTCGCGCTTTGTGTCGCCAACGGCCAACCGACTCGTGCGGCACGGCGCAGGCTGGCTTGAACAATCAAGCGGTGGAACGGTGCGATGAGACGGATGTAGAGACGGCCCAAGCGGTTGTGGCAATGAACGACAGTTGACACGATCAGGTGACGATTGCCTGTACCCGACGGCCGACCAACGCAAAGAACAGAGAGCCTGAAGTCCAGATGCTTGTCGTCTTCTCCAAGAATGATTTCCGACTGACTTGTGCTGTAGATCTTGAAAATGCCGACGCGGCTCGCTTTGTCTTCCGCGCCAATTGACTGCAATTGCTTGGCTGTCTTGAGGCCGAAACCCGCAACGAGCGCATCTCGGACCGACATGAGGCTGCTGATCCAGGGTGCCTGCTGGGAGAAGATGAATCTCGCCAATAGTTCGGGGTTTGTCGACGCGCCGATCGGGAGCTCGATCGAATAGGCATCAGCGAGATTCACCGATGCGTAGACGTTAGCAACTCCGGACTCCTGTGGCAGCGACACGGCTGTTACGCGGTGGTGTTCGATTGACATAGGATCCTGAAAGTTGAGCCGGCGAAAACGGTGAAGATTGACAGTCTCATGTTCCGACAGTCAGCTGTCCAAGCTGTGGACCTTGCCGAGCCTCGGCGCCCACTCGCTGCGCAGCAGCCCATACAGCCCCGAGTCCGAGACTTCGCCGTCGACGATCCAGCGCTCGCGCAAATGTCCTTCCTTCTTGAATCCGAGTCGCTCCAGACTTCTGGCGGACGCAAGGTTCCGAGGATCGATGTCGGCTTCCACCCGGTTTAGCGCGAGCTCCGAGAATCCAAATTCCAGCAATGCGCTCAGCGCTTCGTGCATGTAGCCACGACCCCATGCGGCGAAGGCCAGGCCGTAGCCGATCTCGGCGCGCCGGCATTGCTCGACGAGATTGAACAACGTGCAATTGCCGATCAGCTGTCCGTCGTCTTTGCGCTCGATGCCGAGGCGGACGTACTTGCCGGCTGACATTTCCTGCATGTCCTGAGCGATCAGCGCATGCGCCTTGTCGATGGTCGGCCATGCGGGCGTGCTCCAGTAGCGCATGACACGAGGGTCAGAGAAGATCGCGAACAACGAAGGCGCATCGGCTTCGCACAGCGGGCGCAACAGCAGGCGGTCGGTGCGCAACGTGAGATTGCTGAAGGAAGGCATATCGATGCGTTCAGCGACCGACGTAGCCGGTCAGAAGCGCATGCTCCCAATCCAAGCGCCCGTGCCGGCTCGCCAGCTGGGCCATCGATCGATGATCGTAGGGGACGGACAGCAGCGACACGACCCATCCGTCTTGCGACTTCTCGACGATGGCATAGCGCGCATCAGGCGATCCGGTCTCGATCACGTGAGGCGTCGGGTGAATGTCGTCGTATGCGGGGAGACCCACGCTTCCCGGATTGACGATGACTTGACCACGACGTGTACGGACACTGCGCGCAATGTGCGTATGGCCGCAGGCGACGAGCGGCGAGCGCTCGGACCCGAGGCGTGACTCGACCTCCTGAGAAGTCGCGGCCCGAACCGCGCCCGCGTCGACCGTCTCGAGAAAGTATTCGATATCGCTCGAAGGCGTGCCGTGGCACAGAAAGACGTCCGCGGTCAATGCAGTGCTTGGCGAAAGAGACCTTAGCCAATTGAATTCCTTGGCGGTGAGCTGCGAATGCGCGTACTCGTCCGACGCGCTTCTGCGCTCAGGGCCCTGGGTGAGAATTTGTCGCTCATGGTTTCCGGCCAGGCTCAGCCAGCCTTCCGCCATCAGGTACTGCGCGGTTTCCCGCGGCAGCAGCGGGCCCGAAAGGCTGTCACCCAGATTGACGATCTGATCGACGCCACGGCGGCGTATGTCCGCCACCACCGCTTCAAGGGCCACGAGGTTCCCGTGGATGTCGGTGACGAGAGCGAGGCGCATGATTGCAAAATTAGACAGTATCGAACCGGCAACCCCTTCCGCCGAGCTATCGCTTCCGCGCAGTGGCGAACGGGTTTAGCACGCTCACACCGAATTGCTTGAAATCGACTAGGTTGCGGGTGACCACAGTGAGCTTGTGTACCTTGGCAGTGGCGGCAATCATCGCGTCCTCATACAGCGTATCTGACGCTCGGTGCATTAGGCGCGCCCACGCTCTGAATGCGGCTGCGTCCATCGGAATCACGTTGAACGAAGCAGAAACGAGTTCCAGCCATTGCTCAAGCTCGGTAGCCTTCGGCTCGTCCTGCTCGCGCGTGACCTCAATGCCGGCTTGAATCTCGCCGATCGTCACCGCCGAGATGTGCAGTTCCGCGTCCGAGGCTTCTTGAATCCACTGCACTACCGCGCCGTGTGGCTTCGGTTTGCGAAGCTCCGAGACGACATTCGTGTCGAGCAAATACATCGCGCTCACCGTAGTGCTGTGGGAGTGCGCCTACGCGCTCGCCCTCTCGCGGGAACAAGCACGTCGGTTCGCGCTTCGTTCGACATCAGCAATTCCTTGAGCGAAGGCCGAGCGGCCGCCTGGAGTCGGCGCCACTCCTTGGCAGGCACCAAGACCGCTGCCTCGGCTCCGCGTTTCGTCACCATCTGCGGGCCTTCGGCCAAGCATCTTTCCAAGAACTCGCTGAACCGAGCCTTCGCATCCTGTACAGGCCAAGAGTGCATGTTTCGCCTCAACTGACTAGTAATATGACTAGTGTAGCAAACGATCAACTGCCGCCTTGATAAGCGCTGTCCCCGTGCGGCGCCGCAGCGAACTCGGCGAGTTGCTCGGCCTTGGCCGACAACTGCGGTAACGCCGAAAACATCGGTGCGCGAACCGTGTCGGCAAGGGTCATTTGAATGAACTTCCACACCACCGCGGCGGTGACGCCGGCTTGATCGATCGTCGCGCTCTCTGCGGCGAGCGGTCGTCGCACCAGCTCGGACTCGAGCGCTTCGCAAGCGGCCAAGAGTTGGCCGGTGACGCGGGCGACCCACGGTTGATGCTGCTTTTCGACCGGACGAAGCGTGCGCTCGTAAATGATCTGCACCGCCTTCTCGCAAGCGGCGAGCGCCAGGCCGATGACACGCAAGGCGTGCTGGCGCTGCGCAAGGTCGGAGGGCATCAGTGACTTTCGCGGCGCTGCGAGGCTTTCCGCGTAGTCGATGATCAGCGTCGAATCCATCAACACCGTGCCGTCGTCGCACACCAGCGTCGGCGCCTTGACCACAGGATTGATCTGCTGGAACTGTTCGAAGGTCCTGAAGACCGAAATCGAGCGATGCTCGAACGGCAGGCCGAGCAATTGCAATGACACCGCGACGCGGCGCACGTAGGGCGAGTCGAGCATTCCGATAAGTTGCATGGGCATTCCTTCACATCGCGAGAGCGCGCTCGCTTACAGCAGTCCTCCGAAAAGGCGACGATTTGTGCCGCGATTCGGGCTCATGCCGCGTCGGCGACACCCGATAGTATTGTCCAAGGGCTGTAACGACGCAGCGCCGTTCGGTTCGTGACGAATCGGATACCGGTCGGGTGACCGCTGTCACCTCCATTAGTCCGCTCCCCCGGAGTTCATCTGGCGTGGGGGCGTAGCCGGCTCGCTGAACGTGGGCCGGTGCCGTAGTCATTGATTCCACAGGGACCTGAACCATGAAGCTGAGTCACAAGCTCGCGGCGGCGTTTGCTGCCACCTTGTTCGGTGCGATCGCCGCCGGACTGTTCGGCATCTTTACGCTGAACCGATCGATCGACACCTACGCGAGGGTCATTCAAGTCGACGACGCGAACGAGCGCGCGTCCGCCGCCATGCTGGTGGACTTCAAGATTCAGGTGCAGGAGTGGAAGAACACGCTGCTGCGCGGCAAGGACCCGAAGCAGCTCGACAAATACTGGGACGCGTTCCAGAAGCACGAGCGCCACGTTAACGAATCGGCCAAGAAGCTGCTGGCTTCACTGCCCGAAGGCGAGGCGAGAACGCTGGTCGAGAAGTTCGTGCAGGCGCATTCGACGATGGGCGAGGGCTATCGCAAAGGCTTCGAAGCCTTCAAGGCGTCGGGTTTCGATCCGATGGCCGGCGACGCTTCGGTCAAAGGCATGGACCGCGCGCCGGCCGAGTTGCTCGACCATGTCGGCGAGAAGATCGTCGCGCGGAATGCGAGCGCTGTCGCCGAGGCGGGCGAGAGCAGCAAGCGCGCGATGGTGATCAGCCTCGCGTTGATGCTCGCGGCCTGCGTGGTCGGTGTTGGAACGGGTGTCATGGTCTCGCGCTCGATCACGCGGCAGATCGGCGGCGAGCCCGATCACGCAGTGGCGGTCGCCAATGAAATCGCCAAGGGCAATCTGTGTGCGCATGTCGAAGCGCGTGAAGGCGACAGCGCGAGCTTGCTCGCCGCGATGAAGGTCATGCGCGACAACCTGGCAGCGATCGTCGGCCAGGTGCGGCAGAGCTCCGACAGCATCGCCACCGGATCGGCGCAGATCGCCACCGGTAACGCCGACCTCTCGCAGCGTACCGAAGAACAATCGTCGAACCTGCAGCAGACCGCGGCGTCGATGGAGCAGCTCACGAGCACCGTCGAGCTCGGCGAGCGACGTGGCGACGCAAGGCGGCGTGGTCGTCGGGCAGGTCGTGCAGACGATGGGCGAGATCACCACCGCGAGCAAGAAGATCGCCGACATCACCGGCGTGATCGACAGCATCGCGTTCCAGACCAACATCCTCGCGCTGAACGCCGCCGTCGAAGCGGCGCGTGCCGGTGAGCAAGGGCGCGGCTTCGCGGTCGTGGCGAGCGAGGTGCGCAACCTCGCGCAGCGCAGCGCCGAGGCCGCGCGCGAGATCAAGGTGCTGATCGGCAACAGCGTCGAGCGGGTCGAGACCGGCAGCAAGCTCGTCGGTGATGCCGGCCGGACGATGGACGACATCGTCGCGCAAGTGAAGCGGGTCAACGACCTGATCGGCGAAATCACTTCGGCGACGACCGAGCAGACCACCGGCATCAGCCAGGTGAGCGAGGCGGTGACGCAGCTCGATCACGTGACGCAGCAGAACGCCGCGCTGGTCGAAGAGTCGTCGGCTGCCGCCGAGAGCTTGAAGGAGCAGGCGAGCCGGCTGGTGAGCGCGGTCGCGGTGTTCAAGATCGCCCAGGCGTAGGCAGAACTTGTCAGCGCGTCGGGGTCAATGCGCGCTGGCGCCTGAGTAGGCGCAGCCCAGAGCATCTGCAGCGGCGCGCAGCCTCTTGTCGCGCGTCCACAGCGTCGTGCCGTGAGTTAGAGCGACCGAGGCCAACAGGTGCACGTCGACGTATCCAATGCCTTTGCCGTGAAGGCGATGGTGCTCGATGAACGCGAGAATCTCGTCGCTGTCCGCGATCACGGCCATCGGCAGGTCCTGAAGGAGTTCCAGGATCGATGAGCGATCGGTCAGGCTGCCGCAGGCGATCTCGCCGACGACGAACGCGTGCATGACGACCGCGCCGCGCTCGAGCAGCTCGGCGAGCTGGCGGTCGCCTCGGCGCAGGTGATCCACCCACACCGACGTGTCGACCAGGATCAAGACTTGGTCTCTTGGCGCCGGCGCGGCGCCGCTTTCAACTTCGGTTGCGTGCCGCCGAGCCGGGCAAGACGCTTGGCGCTCTCGCGTTCGATGAGCGCCTTCAATCCCTCGTGAACCATCGTCGAGCGATCCAGCGGACCGGTCAGCTTGGCGGCTCTTGCGAGCAAGTCATCGTCGATGTTGATGGTGGTGCGCATGCTCGAGACTCCTGGGTGATGCATCGAATGTAGCATCAGTTGATGCCGATTCGCGTGCTGCGAGACGGCGCGTCGGGTCTCGCCGGCCTACAGCTTCAAGCTCCCCGCATAACCCACCATCTCGAGATACCCGCGGCCGACGCGCTGTCCTTGCGCGCCGGTCAGCTCGCTCAAGCCCTCCCAGTACACCGAGCCGGTGCTGGCGCGGCTGTCGAGCTCCTGGTTGTCGAGCAAGGCCTTGACGGCGAAGCGGCCGACCGGTGTGTCGATGGTCCACTCGACCGGGTAGGCCGCGCGCGACGCGGCGCTCGTCCAGATGCGGCCGGGTGTGAAGCGCAATTCATCGGGGCGGAAGTTGCGCGCGGCGGTTTGTCCCGCGGCACGATGGCTGCCGCCGGCCCACAGTGCCGAGCCATCGGCGCGGCGCAGGCGAAACGCGGTCAGCGCGCCGCCGTCGTCGAGATTCATGCCGATCCAATCCCAGCCGACGGCTTGCGGGTCGAGCAGCGTGTCGCTCCATTCGTGGTCGAGCCAGGCCTTGCCGCGAACGTCGAGCGCTCGTCCATCGAGCGTCACGTTGCCTGAAACGGCGAGCTGCGGCTGGCTGTAGTAGTGGCTCGCCTCGCCGGGTTGCGGGCCTTTGCGCGAGTAGCCGGCGTCGCCTTGCAGCAGCAGCGGCTGCGTCGTCGTGAAGACCAAGTCGAGCGCGAATCCGGCGGCATCGCTCGCGACTTGCGCGCGATAGCGGCTTGCGGTGACGGGGCCGTCGCGCTGCAAGCGCCAGTCGCGCAGCATCACTGCGGTGTCGCCTTCGGCGGCTTGCGAGATGCCGAAGCCCGCGCGCGCGATGCGCTGGTCGTGGCGCAAGCGGCCTTGCGGCAGATCGCTCAATGCTGCGTGCGCGAACACGAGCTGGCGCGCGGCGAATCGGCTCGGATGCGACGCGTCGATGCCGGTGCGTGTACGGAAGAAGGTGACTTGAAAGCCGCGCAGGGTCTGTGCCGACTCGAGCGTCCCGGTCACATACCACCATTCGGTTCGCGTGTCGGGATGGGCGCCGAAGTCGGCGGGGAAATTGAGGAGGCGCGGATGGATGCCTTCGGCGTGCGCGGTGCGCGCGAATCCGCTGAGCGTGGCGGCGGCCAGCAATTCGCGGCGTCGAATGCCAGGCGACATCTCAATGCTCTCTTGCGCTTTGCGGCGTCAGCCATGCCCCACGGAACCCGTGCCCGCGAGTCACCAATCCCCGTTCGGGCTGAGCTTGTATTTCCGATCGTCCTGAGCTTGTCGAAGGAAGCCCTTCGACAAGCTCAGGGCGAACGGGATATTTCCGATCATCCTGAGCCTGTCGGCTTGCGCAGCCCGCGGCAGTTTCATCGCGCCGCACTCGCCGCATCCAGCTCACGCAACGCATCGCCGTCGAGCACCAGCCGCGGCGCGGTCAGCAGCTCGTCGAGCTGGGCGACCGTCGTCGCGCTCGCGATCGGTGCGGTGACCATCGCGACCGTCGTCGCGCTCGCGATCGGCGCGGTGACCATCGGCTGCGCCATCAGCCACGCGAGCGACACCGCAGCCGGAGTGCTGTGCAAGCGCTGCGCCGTCGCGACGAGCGCATCGAGGATTCGCAGTCCGCGCTCATTGAAGTAGCCCTTCACGCGCGCCGCGCGCGCATGCCCTTCGGCATCTTCGACGCGCCGGTACTTGGCCGTCAGAAAGCCGCTGGCCAGCGAGAAATAGGTCGCGACGCCGATGCCATGGCGCACGCACAACGGCGCGAGCGACGACTCGAACGACTCGCGGTCGACGAGGTTGTACAGCGGCTGCAGACATTCGTAGCGCGTGAGCCCTTCGCGCTCGCTCACGGCCAGCGCCTCTTCGAGCCGTTCGGCGCTGTAGTTCGACGCGCCGATCGCGTGCACCTTGCCGGTCTTCACCAAGCGATCGAACGCCGCCAGCGTTTCTTCGAGCGGCGTGTTCGCGTCGTCGGCGTGCGCGTAGTACAGATCGATGTGATCGACCTGCAATCGGCGAAGCGAATCGTCGACGCCGCGCTCGATCAGCGAGCGCGTCAAGCCAGTGCCGAGCCCCGGCATCTGCATGCCGACCTTGGTCGCGATGACGACGCGGTCGCGCCGCCCGCTCTTCTTCAGCCAGCGCCCGATTACCGATTCGGACTCGCCGCCGACATGGCCCGGCGCCCAGGCCGAGTAGACATTGGCGGTGTCGATGAAGTTGAAGCCGGCATCGACGAAGCGATCGAGCATCGCATGCGATGTCGCTTCATCGGCGGTCCAGCCGAACACATTACCGCCGAAGCACAAGGGTGCGACGTGGAGACCGGAACGGCCGAGGGGGCGAAGCATCATGGAGTGACTCCTTTGTCGATCTCAGTGTCATGCAATTGGTAGGGATCAATGGTTCACATTACCAATCTTCCTTCACCGCCAGCGCCATGTCGCGGCTCGCTGCGCTGCGCGCGGCAAGCCACGCGGTCAGCGTTCCGGCCAGCATGACCGCGCTGCACAGCGCAAGCAAGCGTGCCCATGGCAGCAGCAGGTCCATGGTCCAGTGAAAGCTCTGCGGATTGACGACGTCCACGAGCACCACGCTGACCGCAATGCCGAGCAGCAGGCCGAGCAACGCGCCCGCCGAGGTCCACACCGCGCCCTCGACAGCGACGATGCCGAGCACCTGGGCGCGCGTGAGCCCGAGGTGCGCGAGCAGGCCGAACTCCTTGCGCCGCGCCAACACCTGCGCCGAGAAGCTCGCCGCAATACCGAACAGGCCGATCGCAATCGCCACCGCCTGCAGCCAGTACGTGACCGCGAAGCTGCGGTCGAAGATACGCAGCGAGATCGCGCGAATCTCGCCTGGCGCGGCGAACTCGATCAACGTGCCGTCGAGCCCTTGCGTGGTGGCGAGTGCGCGGATCGCCTGCTCGACCGCCGATGCGTTCGTTCCGGATTGCAGCCACAGCGCCATGTCGTTGACGCGCTCGTCGCCGGTCCAGCGCACATAGTCCTGCGCCTGCACGACGACGGCGCCATGCTGGCGCGCGTAGTCGCGCCACACGCCGCGGACGAACACCGGCACACGCTGGCCGTTCGGCAGCGGCAACTGCAGACGCGTTCCGGGCGCCGCGCCGTAGAGGCCGACCATCGCTTCGCTGACGTAGGCTGCGGTCTCGCCGAGCGGCGCGCTCGCGAGCTCGCCTACCAGCGGCAGCGCCTTGTCGGGGTCGGGCAGGCGGCGAGCGATCAACGCGACCGCAGGCCGCTTCGGGTCGATCACGACATACGAGACGCGTTGGGTGTCGACGCGCGTCACGCCGGGCACGCGCGCTGCGCCGCTGACGACGGCGCTCGGCAACGTCACCACATCGCCGGCTGCGGCGCTCGCGCCGGCGCGCGCATAGAGGTCGGCGGGCAGCACTACGTCGAGCCACCGTGTGACCGAATCGCGAAAGCTCGCGACCATCGCGGTCAGCGCGACTGCCAAACTCAGGCTCGCGACGACACCGGCCACCGCGATCGTCGCGGTGTGTCGCTGGTAGCGCGCGCGCTCGATGGCGAGCAGCGCGAGCGGATGCGCGGGCGGTGCGATGGCCTTCAGCAGCAGCGCCACGCCGGCCGGCACGCAGGCGATTCCGCCGAGCAGCAGACACGCAACCGATGCGTAGGCAAAGAGCGGCACCTCGGCCACCGGCGGCAGCAGCGCGAGCGCGATGCTCGCGAACAGCAACAGCGGGCCGAGCCACGCGACGCCGGCATGTGATTCGGCTGAGCCGAGGCCTTTCAAGGCCTGCGCCGGCGCCAGATGTTGTGCGCTGCGCGCCGGCAACCAGCCGCCGATGACGGCCGCGCCGACGCCGAGCAATCCGTAGACGATCGCCGCGCCGGCATGAAACTGCAAGCTCGGTGCGACGCCTGGGAAATAGCCGCCGCCCAAGTCGCCGGCAAGCACGCGCAGGCCGAGCGACGCGAGCGCGGTGCCTAGCGCGAGGCCGAGCACGCTGCCGACCAATCCGAGGATGGCCGACTCCGCGAGCACGAGCGTGAGACGCTCGCGCGCGCTCAAGCCCAGCACGCCGAGCAGCGCGAGCTGACCCTGCCGTTTCGCGACCGACAGCGAGAGGATCGAGAACACCAGGAACGCGCCGGTGAACAGCGCGACGAGCGCGAGCACCGTGAGGTTGACGCGGTAGGCGCGCGACACATTCGATGCGCGCTGCGCGGCTTCGTCGGGCGCCGCGGCGCGCATGCCTTCGGGCAGCGCGAGCTCACGCAGCACGCGTTCGCGATCGGCGCCGGGCTTTAGGCGAACGTCGATGCGGCTCAAGCGGCCGAGCCAGCCGAAGGTCTCCTGCGCGCCGGCGATGTCCATCACCGCCAACGCGAGTCCGCTCGCGGTGACGTGGCCGCGGGCCTGCAGCTCGGCGCTGCCGTTGGGTGTCTGCACGCGCAGCACGCGCGCGTCGCCGAGCCGCTGTCGCGCGCTTGCGTTGAGATAAATCGAGCGCGGGTCGAACAGGGCCGTGCGATCGGTCGCTGAATCGGGTTGCGGCAGCAGCGCCGGCGACAGCGGCGCGGCCACCAGCGGGTCGATGCCGATGATGTGCAGCGGCACGCGCTCGCCGTGCGCGTCGAACGCATAGGTGTCGAGCTCGACGATGGGGCTCGCCAGCGCGACCTGCGGATGCGCAGCGACGCGCGCGTAAAACATCTCGTCGAAGCCACCACGCTGACCGCGCAATTCGAAGTCGGGCTGGCCGTTGACCGATCGCACGGCCGAGCTGAATTCGCTCAATGCCGATTGATTGATCAACTGCACCGAAAACGCGAGCGCGACGCCGAGGGTCACCGCGAGCAACGCGGCGAAATTGCGCCACGGGTGATGGCGCAGTTCGGGCCAGGAGAGGTGGGTCAGGAGAGAGAGCATGTCAGTTGGTCAACTCAACACAAACCCGCTCGC
>VBCQ01000356.1 GCA_005882155.1 Betaproteobacteria bacterium | reverse complement strand
AAAAATTCCCGTTCGGGCTGAGCTTGTCGAAGCCTTGTGCCGACTCGCGCGGGCCCTTCGATACCTCAGGGCGAACGGTGTTGTTGTTGTTATTGGCATTCAATCCCAAACCCGTTCGTCATGAGGTATCGAAGGACCGGGCTCGAAAAAATCCCGTTCGGGCTGAGCTTGTCGAAGCCTTGTGCCGACTCGCGCGGGCCCTTCGATACCTCAGGGCGAACGGTGTTGTCGTTGTTATTGGCATTCAATCCCAAACCCGTTCGTCCTGAGGTATCGAAGGACCGGCCTCGAAAAAACCCGTTCGGGCTGAGCTTGTCGAAGCCTTGTGCGAATGCCGCCAACCCTTCGACGCGGGCCTTCGACAGGCTCAGTCCCTTGCTCAGGGCGAACGGTGTTGTTGTTAAAGCTCCGTTCGGGCTGAGCTTGTCGAAGCCCTGCGCGAATGTCGCCAACCCTTCGACGCGGCCCTTCGAAAAGCTCAGTCCCTCGCTCAGCGCGAACGGTGTTGTTGCAGGCATTCAATCCCTTCCGCCGTCAACCTCACCACCCGATCTGCGCGCGCCGCCGCCATGCTCGAAGGCGTCACCAGCACACACGCCGCGCCTTGCTCGCGCACTTGCGTTGCGAGCAGATCCATCACGCGTTGTGCCGTTGTCGGGTCCAAGTTGCCGGTCGGCTCGTCGGCCAGGATCAATTGCGGTCGATGCACCATCGCGCGCGCAATCGCGACGCGCTGCAGCTGGCCGCCCGACAGCGTCTGCGGCAATCGTGGGCCGAGGCCTTGCAATCCGACGGCATCGAGCAGCGACGCCACCCGCGCGTCATCGGGTTCGCGTTGCAGCAGCAACGGCAGGCCGACGTTGTGCGCCACGCTCAAATGCGGCAGCACATGAAATGCCTGGAACACGAAGCCCAGATGCGCGCGGCGAAACAAGGCCTGTTGCGGCTCGGCCAGGCGCGTGATCTCGGTGCCGTCGATGTGCACCGAGCCGGCGTCGACCGTGTCCAGCCCGGCGATGCAGTTCAGCAGCGTCGACTTACCGACCCCCGACTCGCCGAGGATGGCGACGAATTCGCCGCGTGCCACTCGCAGGTCGACGCCGCTGAACACGGCAACGTCGCCATAGCGCTTGGCGAGGCCCGTGACCTCGAGCAGCGGCTCGCTCATCTGCGCATCAACGACAGCGCACGCTCGACCACGCGCGCCGTCGCGTCGGGCGCATCGCAGGCGATGACCTCACGCTGCGGCATGCTGCGCAGCCACGTGAGCTGCCGCTTGGCGAGCTGACGCGTCGCCGCGCTGCCCTTCTCGAGCAGCGTATCCAGCTCGCCGCGATCGAGCGCGTCCCACGTCTGCCGATAGCCGACGCAACGCATCGCAGGCAGCTCGGCATGCAGATCACCACGCGCACGCAGCCGCTTCACTTCGTCGACCAAGCCGGCATCGAGCATCGCGGAGAAGCGCTGACCGATTCGCTCGTGCAGCCACGCACGGTCATTCGGTTCGAGCGAGATCAGCGGCGGCGTGTCGCGTGCCGGCTTCGCGCTGTGAAACGACGACAGCGGCCGCCCGCTGACGCGCCAGACCTCGAGCGCGCGCTGAATGCGCTGCGAGTCGCCGGGCGCGAGCCGCGCGGCGGTGATCGGGTCGACCTGCGCGAGCTGCGAATGCATCGCGGGCCAGCCGACGCGCGCCGCTTCGTCATCGAGCGCCGAGCGAATCGACGGGTCCGACGCCGGCATCGCATCGAGCCCCTCGAACAGCGCCTTGAAGTACAGCATCGTGCCGCCGACGAGCAGCGGTAGCCGATCGCGCGCTTGAATCTCGGCAACGAGCCGCGATGCGTCGGCAACGAACTGCGCCGCCGAATACGCCTGAGTCGGCTCGATGATGTCGATCAAATGATGCGGCACGCGCGCGCGCTCGTCGGCGCTGGGTTTGGCGGTGCCAATGTCCATGCCGCGATAGACGAGGGCCGAGTCGACGCTGACGATCTCGACCGGCCGCGTCGCCGCGAATGCATCGGCGATCGCGAGCGCCGCCGCGGTCTTGCCCGACGCCGTCGGGCCGGCGAGGCACAGCATCGCGGGCCGGTCGTTCATGCGGCAGACGGAGTCGGCATGCAGCGAGCGTAGCAGCCTGGCACCACTGTTGCGGCCACGCTGCGATATGTCCCTTGCGTTTCAATCCGTGACCGTCATGGGTATTGCGCGTGGCTACGATGGTGCACGCCGTACGGGGTCGTTGCCGGCGGCGCGAACAACATCAACCATCGCTCAGAAAGGATCGACCATGAAACGCAGCACCCGCTGGATCGCGAGCCTCGCGGCCGCATGCCTGAGCTTTGCCGGCTTCATGCAAACCGCGCAGGCCGGCCTCGTCACCACCGAGCAGGTGGCCGCAAGCGAGGGCATTCGCAGCGCCACCGCGCAGCGCGACTACGTCAACACCACGCTGGCGCGCGCCGACGTGGCCGCCGGCTTGCAAGAGCGCGGCGTCAGCCTCGATCAGGCGCGAGCACGCGTCGCGGCGCTGACAGATGACGAAGTGGCTGTCGTGGCCCACACGATCGACACCGCACCGGCCGGCGCGAGCGACGTGCTGGGCATTCTGCTGACGATTCCCGTTCACGCGGGCGATCCACTGACGACGTTGCCTGCCACGCGGCCCGCGTGGCGCACGCGTTGGGCCGCAGTTCTTGCTCTGACAACGGCGCTGCTCGCCGGCTGCGCGGTGCAAACGCGCAGCTTGCGCGAGCATCCGCCGAGCGACTTGCAGCATGCGGCTGAGCTCGCCGCAACGCCGTTCTTCGCGCAGACCGAATATCAATGCGGCCCCGCCGCTCTCGCCACCGCGCTCGCCGCAGCCGGCTTGCCGGCGGACCCGATCCAGCTTGGCGAGCAGGTGTTCTTGCCGGCGCGCACCGGCACCTTGCAAATCGAAATGATCGCCGGCGCGCGACGCCAAGGCGCAGTCGCGACGCGCATTCCTGCGACGCTCGAGGCCGCGTTGCGCGAAGTGCAGGCCGGTCATCCGGTGGTGGTGCTGCAGAACCTCGGCCTGTCGTGGGCGCGCGCGTGGCACTACGCCGTGCTGATCGGCTATGACATCGACGCCGGCGAGGTGCTGCTGCGATCCGGTGCGACGAAGCGCGAAGCGATGGCGATGCGCACCTTCGAGCACACATGGATGCGATCGGGCGCGTGGGGCTTCGTCGCGCTGCTGCCGGGACAGTGGCCGGCCACGGCACAAGAGGCCGCGGTTGTCGAAGCGAGCGTGGGGTTCGAGCGCGCCGCGGTGCCGATGCAGGCGGTGGCTGTCTATCGCAGTGCGCTCGCGCGCTGGAGCGGCAACTTGACGCTGATGATGGGGCTCGGCAACAGCCTCTACGCGGCAGGCGACAAGCGCGCTGCGGCCGACGCGTTCAGGGCCGCAGCGCTGCAACACCACAGCGCGCCAGCATGGATCAACCTCGCGAGCACCTTGCTCGAGCTCGGCGACGTCGATGCGGCAGCGCAAGCGGCGCGCGAGGCGAATGCGGTGGCCGATGCGGCGTGGCGGGAGCAGGCCGAGGCGGTGTTGAAGCAGGCGTTGACGAGAACCAATCTCCGCGCACCCTGATCTCTTCGATACTGGAGGGCCATGCAGTTCGATGTACCGGACCCGGCTTACACGGACTCCGCGCCGATGCGAGCCCACTTCCGGCTTGCGGTCAGGATCGCGTTCGGTTTCGTCGCTTTGCTCTGGATCATCTTCTTGATGAACTGGGCACTGGACTTGGACCCGGAGTCGTCGGGCATCCGGCCGCGTCAATGGGCGGGGCTGCCCGGCATCGTATTCGCACCCTTGGTGCACGGCGGCTTCGACCACCTGATCGCCAACTCCCCGCCGCTGCTCGTGTTGATCACGGCGATGTTGTTCCTTTATCCGAACTCGACGCTGAGAGTGTTGCCCGCAGTCTGGCTTGGCCCCGGCATCGTGGTGTGGCTCTTCGGCAGGGAGTCCGTCCACTTCGGTGCCAGCGGATTGGTCTACGGCTTGGCCAGCTACACCTTCGTGGCTGGCCTGCTGCGACGCGACCGGCGAGCGATCGCCGCATCCCTCGTCGTTTGGTTCATGTACGGCTCACTGGTCTGGGGTGTGTTGCCGGCGCCGTTCGGCGTGTCCTGGGAGACTCATCTTTCGGCCGCGCTGATCGGCGTGGCATTGGCGCTCGCGCTGCGGCGCTTGGATGTGCCTCCGCGCAAACGCTACGGCTGGGAAGGCGAAGCGGAAATGGACAAAGGGGACTTTCCTCCGGCGCCTGGGATTGGAGGAGTTTGATCGGATTGAACTTGGGGCCGCGCTCGGCGACGCTTAGCGAT
>VBCQ01000355.1 GCA_005882155.1 Betaproteobacteria bacterium | reverse complement strand
TTACCTCGCGATCGTGACGCTCGGCTTCGGCGAAATCATTCGCGTCTTCATCAACAACCTCGACGCGCCGGTCAACATCACCAATGGCCCGAAGGGCATCTCGCAGATCGACTCGATCAACCTGTTCGGCTTGGTCAATCTCGGCAAGACGCAAACGGTGTTCGGCTTCGAGCTGCCTGCGGTCACCAACTACTACTACCTGTTCCTCACGCTCGTCGTGGTCAGCGTGGTGATCTGCTATCGGCTCGAGCGCAGCCGCATCGGCCGCGCCTGGATGGCGATTCGCGAAGACGAGATCGCCGCCAAGGCGATGGGCATCAACACCCGCAACATGAAGTTGCTCGCGTTCGGCATGGGCGCCACGTTCGGTGGCGTCTCGGGCGTGATGTTCGCGACCTTCCAGGGTTTCATATCGCCCGAGTCGTTCAGCCTGCAGGAGTCGGTGATGATCGTCGCGATGGTGGTGCTCGGCGGCATCGGCCATATCCCCGGCGTCGTGCTCGGTGCGCTGCTGCTGTCGGCCTTGCCCGAGGTGCTGCGCTGGGTGTCGGGCCAGCTCGATCTGCAGATGATCACCGGTGGCCGGCTCGACGCGGCCATTCTTCGCCAGCTGCTGATCGCGCTCGCGATGATCGGCATCATGCTGTCACGACCGCGGGGCTTGTGGCCGCAGCCCGAGCACGGCAAGGCCGCGCCTGTGCCCGCGCCGGTCGCGAAGTGAGGGGCAGCCATGACTGACACCGTACTCAAAGTCGGCGGCGTGTCCAAGCGCTTCGGCGGTTTGCAGGCCTTGTCCGATGTGGGCATTACGATCGAGCAAGGCCAGGTCTACGGACTGATCGGCCCCAATGGCGCCGGCAAGACGACCTTCTTCAACGTGTTGACCGGCTTGTACACGCCGGACTCCGGCACTTTCGAGCTCGGCGGCAAGCCCTACAAGCCGAGCGCGGTGCACGAAGTCGCGAAGGCCGGCATCGCGCGCACGTTCCAGAACATTCGCCTGTTCGCCGAAATGACGGCGCTCGAAAACGTGATGGTCGGGCGGCACATCCGCACCGGCTCGGGCTTGATCGGCGCGGTGTTCCGCACCGGCACGTTCAAGACCGAAGAAGCGGCCATCGCCAAGCGCTCGCAGGAACTCCTCGACTATGTGGGCATCGGCAAGTACACCGAGTTCAAGGCGCGCACGCTGAGCTATGGCGACCAGCGGCGCCTCGAGATCGCCCGCGCACTCGCGACCGACCCGAAGCTGATCGCGCTCGACGAGCCGGCGGCCGGCATGAACGCGACCGAAAAAGTCGTGCTGCGCGAGCTGATCGACCGCATCCGCAAAGACGGCCGAACGATTCTGCTGATCGAGCACGACGTGAAGCTGGTGATGGGACTGTGCGACCGTGTGACCGTGCTCGACTACGGCAAGCAGATCGCCGAGGGCAGCCCTTACGACGTGCAGCGCGACGAGAAGGTCATCGAGGCCTACCTCGGCGCCGGTCACAAGGCGCATTGATGGCCACGCCACTTTGAAGCTCACGGATAACTGACATGGCAAATACTCTCCTCAAGGTCAGCGGACTCAAGGTCGCCTACGGCGGTATCCAGGCGGTGAAGGGCGTGTCGTTCGAGGTCAACGAAGGCGAGCTCGTCAGCCTGATCGGTGCGAACGGCGCGGGCAAGACGACGACGCTGAAGGCGGTCACCGGAATCCAGCCGGTCGCGGCGGGCGAGATCGAGTATCTCGGCAAGTCGATCAAAGGGCAGGGCGCCTGGGACCTCGTGAAGCAGGGCCTCGTGATGGTGCCCGAAGGACGCGGCGTGTTCTCGCGTATGAGCATCACCGAGAACCTGCAGATGGGTGCCTTCGTGCGCAACGATCGCGAGATCGAAGTCGACATTGAGAAAGTTTTCGGCATCTTTCCGCGCCTGAAGGAACGCCGCAACCAGCTCGCCGGCACAATGTCCGGCGGCGAGCAGCAGATGCTCGCGATGGGCCGCGCGCTGATGGCGCGCCCCAAGGTGCTGCTGATGGACGAGCCGTCAATGGGCCTGTCGCCGATCATGGTCGACAAGATCTTCGAGGTCGTCAACGAGATCCACGGCCGCGGTGTCACCGTGCTGCTGGTCGAGCAGAACGCGAGCCGCGCGCTTCAGCTCGCCACCCGCGGCTATGTGATGGATTCGGGCGAAGTGACGATGAGCGGCAACGCGAAGACGCTGCTCAACGATCCGAAAGTGCGCGCCGCCTACCTCGGCGAATAGCGTTCGGCAGCGACAGTCTGACTGCGTAGAGTTGCGGACGGGTCGATCCCGTCGCGAACAATCCGCCTCGTCGCTATCTTCGCTGCCACTGCGGCATGCGAGGAGGCGAGATGAAACGACGCATCACGAGTCTGTTGCTGGGCTCGCTGGCGCTCGCAGCGCACGCCGACGACACACCAACCAAGCCGGTGCGCGTCGGCTTCATCTGCCCGTTCAGCGGCGGCTCGCAGGACTTCGGCAACAGTGCGCGCCTGGGCGCCGAGCTCGCCGTCAAAGAGATCAACGAAGTCGGCGGCTACCTCGGTCGGCGCATCGAACTCGTTGCCCGCGACGACAAGGCCGACCCCGACGAAGGCCGCAAGATCGCCGAGGAGCTGGTGCTCAAAGAGAAGGTCGACTTCACGGTCGGCTTCTGCAATACCGGGGTCGCGCTGAAGTCGCTCGACGTGTTCCAGGAGCATCGGCACTTGTTGATGGTGCCGGTGTCCACCGGTTCCGCGGTGACGGCCAAGTACCCGGCGGCGCAGAGCTACATTTTTCGGATGTCGGCGCGCGACACGATACAAGCGGCGTACCTCGTCGAAGACGTCGTCAAGCGCGGGTTCACAAGAGTCGCGCTGTTCGCCGACAAGACCGGCTATGGCGAAGGCGGTGTCAAGGACGTCGAAAAGTTTCTCGCCGACAAGCACCTGTTGCCGGTCTACACGGCGCGCTTCGACCTCGGCGTCCAGTCGCTCGCGCGCGAAATGCATGAGGCGAAGGCGGCGGGCGCCGATGTGTTGATCGGCTACAGCGTCGGTCCGGAGCTTGCAGTGATCGCGCGCTCGCGGACCGAGGCCCGATTCGCCGGCCCGCTGTACGGCCCGTGGCCGCTGTCGTTTCGCAGCGTGGCGGAGAAAGCCGGCGCTGCGGCTGAGGGTGCGATCATGGTCCAGACCATCATCCAGGACTTGTCGAACGAGCGCCGGTCTTCGTTCATCGCCAGACTCAAACGCCACGCCGGCGCGCAGCCGGTCGGCTCGCTGATGGCGGCGGCGCAAAGCTATGACGCGGTACAGCTCATGTTGCGCGTGCTGTTCCAGACCCATGGCGAGACTTCGGCAGACAAGCTCAAGCGCGCCCTCGAAGACCTGCAGCGGCCTTACGCCGGCGTCGTCACGACGCACGACAAGCCTTTCGCACCCACCGATCACGACGCGTTCACGCGCAACATGGTGTGGCTGGGCGTGTGGCGCCATGGCGAGGTGCAGTTCCTCTACCCCGAGGACGCGAAGCGCGCTGCTTACATCCGGCGCAAAGAGCCGCAATAGCGCGCGGCCCGCATAGGCCACCAAGTTTGGCTATTCGAGGTGAGTGCCGGCTTCCATTGAAGAATTTTCTCGTCACGCCGCGGTAGTTTTCCACGCTGCTTCAGTTACATCCGGTTTCTTTCTGTTTCGTCGACGAACAATGGCGCCTCTCGCAGGCCAGTTGATTTGCGTCTTCGTCGATGGAAGGTCTCTCGATGTTCACCGGCACCCGGTTCACCGTCTTGATCGAGCGTCGCTTGCGGCGCATCGCGCGTGCGCTTGCAGTCTTCGTTGCCAGCGCCGCGCTGTGGCCTATGGCGGCCGCGCAGCCGGTGCCGCCGGCCGTGCTCGGCAAGCTGGCGCAAGACCTGCGCGCCGAGATGGCATCGTCCAAGGCGCCGGCAGCGCGTTGGGCACGGGATGTGAATGGCGTTCGCCATGTCGAGGTCATCGTCATCGGCGATGGCTCAGACAGCGATCTCGCCGGCCTGCGCTCGCACGTGGCGCGCGCCGGGGGCGCCGTCGTCGGGCATCACCAATTGGTTCAAGGCGTCACGGTGCAAATCCCGGCGGCGCAGCTCTACGGACTCGCGCAACGCAGGGACGTGGTCAGCATCTCGCCGAATCGAACCGTGTATCGAACCTCGAGCACGGTCGAAGCGATCACCGGCAGCACGACATCGCAGGTGCGCACCTACGTGGGGTCGAGTGCGTACGCCGGTTTCGACGGCAGCGGTGTCGGCATCGCCGTTCTCGACTCGGGACTGATGAAAGCGCACCGCAGCTTCACCAATGCAGCGGGCGTGTCGCGGGTGAAGCGCAACGTCGACATGCTCAAAGCGCGCGGGGGCATCTGGACCACCGGCTTCTACGACGGCTCGATGTCATACACGCCGGGCGCCACCGGCCTCGCGAAATACGAGAACCTGATCGCCAACGACAGCAACATCGTGCAGGACCCCTACGGCCACGGCACGCACGTCGCGTCGATCGCTGCCGGCCGCGGCTACTACCAGACGCCCGACACGACCGGCGTCGCGCCGAACGCCGACATCTACGACGTGCGCGTGCTCAACGACCAGGGCACCGGCACGGTGACCGATGTCATCGAAGGCATCGAGTGGGTCATCTACCACGCGAGGGAGTTGAACATCCGCGTGATGAACATCAGCCTCGCGTCGAACTCGACCGAGTCGTGGCGCACCGACCCGTTGTGCCTTGCGGCGCGCAGCGCCAGCGCGGTCGGCATCACAGTGGTCGCAGCGGCCGGCAACGGCGGCAAGAACGCGAACGGCCAAGAGGTCTACGGCGCAATCGGCGCGCCGGGCAACGACCCCTCGGTCATCACCGTCGGCGCGGTCAACTACCACGACACGGTCGACCGCGGCGACGACAGCGTCAACTTCTTCAGCTCGCGCGGTCCCACTCGCAGCGCGTACACCGATGCAAGCGGCGTGCGTCGTCCCGACAACCTGCTGAAGCCCGATCTCGTCGCACCGGGCAATCGCATCATCGGCGCCGCCGCGACGCAAGCGTCGTCGACATCGCCAACCTGGAACCGCATCGCGAGCAGCAACGCGAACCTCGTCGCAGCGGCCGGCGCACAGCAGCGCTACAGCGAGACCTTGATGATGCTGAGTGGCACTTCGGTCGCCGCGCCGGCGGTCACCGGCACGGTGGCGTTGATGCTCCAAGCCAACCCGGGACTCACGCCGCCGTTGATCAAGGCGATGCTGCAGTACAGCGCCCAGCCGATCGCGAATGCCAACCTGCTGCAGCAGGGCACGGGTCTGCTCAATGTCGACGGCGCGGTGATGTTGTCGCTCAGCGTTCGCACCGACCTCGCCGCCGCGATCGAGGCCGGCACGATGGCGCCGGGTGTGTCGATGCTGCGCGTCGGCGTGGCGTTGCCGGCGGCGGCGTCGAGTATCGGCGGGCGAAGCGTCAACTGGTCGCGCCTCGTGTTCGTCGGCGGCAACCACGTCGTCAGCGGCAACGCGCTCTTGACGGCCTTCCAGCCGATCTACGACCCACGACTGACCTGGGCCAACGGCAGCGTTCGAAAGCGCGTCGCGCTGTATTGGGCAGCCCAATACAACACGCCGGCCGGCACCTACGTCAAATCGTTCAGCGAATCGCTGCTGACGAATCAGGTCTTGATGACCTCGAGCGTCGTCAACGCCGATTCGCTGGTCGGTACGAGCTCGCTGATCGGTCACACCGGCGTCTTCACGCCGACGCAAACCTTGTCGAGCTGGATCGCCAGCGGCAGCGGGCTGGTGCTAAGCGAAGGACTCGTGCTCAGCGAGGGCCTGGTGCTGAGTGAAGGACTGGTGCTCAGCGAAGGTCTGGTGCTCAGTGAAGGCCTCGTTATCAGCGAAGGCCTCGTGCTCAGCGAAGGACTCATGTTGAGCGAAGGCATGGTGCTCAGTGAAAGCGGCTCCTACGACGCGACCCTGAACGCGGTCACCGGCTACGAAGGCGAACCCTAAAGCGATGTCAGGGCTGCCACCAACTCCAACCATCAGGGATCCGTCATGAACATCGCCGCTTCTTCCGACTTGCCCGCAGCCCGCTCGGGCCTGGTAGCACGCCTGCATGCCGGGCTGATGCCGGACTACAACCGCAAGGCCACGGCCTACTGGTGGACCGTCGTGGTGCTGGGCGCGGTGACGATCGCGTTCGCCGCCAGTGCTGTGACGACGCGTCTTTCGGCGTCGCAGTGCCTGCAGGTGATGATCGGCGTCGTCGTCGCGATGCTGGCCGGCATGTTTCCGGTGCGCATCCCACGCTCGAAGAACTCGTTCGCAGCCGGTGAGATCTTCATCTTCAGCCTGTTGCTGCTGCACGGGCCTGCGGCTGCGACGCTCGCATCGGCCGGCGAAGCGCTCGTGGGCTCCTGTCGAACGTCCAAGCGCTGGACCAGCCGCATCGCGAGCCCCACGATGGCCGCGATCTCGATGTTCTGCTCAGGCTCGCTGCTCGAAAGTGCGCTCGGCGCGTTGCACAGTCGCGGCTGGGACAACGCAGCGGTGCTGATGGGCGCAACGACCGCCTTCGCGCTCGCCTACTTCGTGCTCAACACGCTGCTCGTCACGCTGGTGCCCAAGCTCAAGCGCAACGAGCGCCTGGCGCTGTCGGAGCTGTTCGGCAACTTCGGCTGGGTCGGTATCGCCTACAGCGGCAGCGCGTCGGTCGCGGCGCTCGTCTACTTGACCTTCCAGCAGTCGGGCGTCGGCGTGCTGATCGCCGCGGCGCCGATCATCGCGTTGTTGCTGTCGACGATGCACTTGTTCTTCCGCCATCAAGAAGCCGACGAGGCGATGCGCAAGAGCCGGCTCGACGCGATGGAGCGCGAGCAGGAACAGGCGCAGCGCCACATGGAAGAGCTGCAGAACATCGCCTTTCGCGACAGCCTGACGGGGCTGCCGAACCGCCGCCACTTTCACGAACTGCTAGGCCAGGCGATCGCGCGCGGCCAAGACGACGCGCGGCATCAGTTCGGCATACTGTTCCTCGATTTCGATCGCTTTAAGCTGATCAACGACAGCCTGGGTCACAGCGTCGGCGACGAGTTCCTGGTGCAGATCTCGCAGCGCATCCAGCACCATGTGCGACCTGGCGACGTGGTCGCGCGATTGGGCGGCGACGAGTTCGCGATCCTGGTCGAAGGCACCGGCTGCGTCGACTACGCCGTCGCGTTGGCCGAGCGGCTGCTCGGCATGCTGCGCCAGCCCTTGCAGGTCGCCGGCACCGAGATCAACGCGAGCGCGAGCATCGGCATCACGTCGAGTGCGATTGCCTACGCCGACCCCGGTGAAGTGCTGCGCGACGCCGACATCGCGATGTACCGGGCCAAGTCCGCAGGCAAGGCGCGCTATGCGATGTTCGACGTTGGCCTGCGCACCGAGATCTCCCAGCGGCTGCTGCTCGAAGGCGAGCTGCGCGCAGCGCTGGCCGCGGGCGAGCTGGGTGTCGAGTATCAGCCGCTCTTCAGCTTGGCGACCGGCACGCTGACCGGCTTCGAGGCCCTGGCCCGCTGGGAGCACCCGCAGCTCGGCACGATCAGCCCGGCGACCTTCATTCCGATTGCCGAAGAATCGGGGCTCATCATCGCTTTGACCGATCTCGTGCTGCACCGCGCGTGCCGGCAGCTGCGGCGTTGCCAAGAGATGGGCGACGAGGGCAAGGGCCTCACGATGCACATCAACATCTCGGGCAACGACATCGCGCACAAGGGCTTCATCTCGCGCGTCACGCGCGCGCTCGCCGAGTCGGGGCTCAAGCCGCAAGACCTGACGCTCGAGCTCACTGAAAACATCCTGATGGCTCGACTCGAAGACGCGCTGCCGATGCTCGCGGAGCTGCACACGCTCGGCGTTCGCCTGAGCGTCGACGACTTCGGCACCGGTTGCTCATCGCTGAGCCACTTGTCGAGCCTGCCGTTCGACAGCCTAAAGATCGATCGCTCGTTCGTGCAGGACCTGACGCGCGGATCGAATGCGGCGATCGTCCGCGCGATCGTGTTCTTGGCGCATGCATTGGGCAAGTCGGTCGTCGCCGAAGGCATCGAAACGCGTGGCCAGTTCGAGCAGCTGTGCGCGATCGGGTGTGAGTTGGGCCAGGGCTATCACATGGCGCCGTCGCTCACGTCGCAGCGGGTCGAGGCGATGATGCTCGGCTGGGCGGCGAGTCGTCAGGTCGGCTACGGATCGCCGGTGACCCGAGCCGGGCAGCTGTGTCACTGAGCCTTAATCGCCGTGCTTGTGTCTGCGGCCGGCGCTTCGCGCCTTAACTTCGCTGAGCGAAGTTAGCCTGCGACGCAAACGCAGCCCTATGGGCCGTGTTTGTCGGCTTCCGAAGTGAACGAGTCGGCGAGAAATTCTTCCTTCGGCAGACCGCACTGCTCGATGAAGTCGCGCTGCGCCGACTCGACCATGATCGGCGCGCCGCAGGCATAGACCTGATGCGCTGACAGATCGGGCAGATCATCCATCACCGCTTGATGGACGAAGCCGGTCCGGCCGGTCCATGCGTCCTCGGCTCGAGGCTCCGACAGCACCGGGATGTAGCTGAGATTCGGCATCTGCTGCGCCGCTTGCAGCGCCCAGTCGTGAAGGTACAGGTCGGCCTTGCTGCGGCAGCCCCAGTACAGCACGGCAGGGCGGTCGATCGCCTTGAACTGCATCTCTTCGATGATTGCCTTGATCGGCGCAAAGCCGGTGCCTGACGCCAGCAGCACCATCGGCTTGGTCGAGTCCTCGCGCAGAAAGAAGCTGCCGAACGGGCCCTCCATGCGCAGGATGTCGCGTTCCTTCAGCGTCTCGAACACCTGGTCGGTGAACTTGCCGCCGGGCATGTGGCGAATGTGCAGCTCGATCGACGGCTTCTCGGTCTGCGTGTGCGGCGCGTTGGCCATCGAGTAGCTGCGGCGCGACCCGTCGCGCAAGATGAATTCGACGTACTGGCCGGCGCGATAGCGCAGCGGGTCGTTGGCCGGCAACTGCATCATGATCACCGCCACGTCGCTCGCAGGCCGAGTGATCGTCGTCACGCGCGTGGGCATCTTGCGCACCGGAAATTCGCCGGCGCCGGCGACGGTGCGCGCCTCGATGACCACATCGGTCTGTGCCGCGGCACGACAAGTCAGCGTGAAGCCGGCCTCTTCTTCCTCGACGCTGAGCGCCTTGTGCTGATGCGTCCCGTGGATCACACGACCTTCGATGAGCCGGCTCTTGCACGTGCCGCAGGCGCCGTCCTTGCAGCCGTAAGGCAGGCCGACGCCCTGGCGAATCGCGGCAATCAAAATCGGCTCGTCGCGATCGACGCTGAAGGTGCGGCCGCTGGGCAGCACGGTCACAGTGAAGGTCATGAGAGGGTCTCGTAAACTGACCCGCAATTTTGCCCGCCTTCCGATGACCTTCCTTCCCCAGGCGTTCAAGCGCCCGCGCCTGCTGATCGTCGGTTGCGGCGACATTGGTCTGCGCGTCGTGAAGCGCCTGCGCACGCGCTATCGCTTGCTCGCGCTCGTGACGAGCGCCCAGCGCGCCACCGAGTTGCGCGCGGCCGGCGTGCTGCCGCTGCTCGGCAACCTCGACGATGCGCCGACGCTCGCGCGCTTGGCGGGGCTCGCCGATGCGGTGCTGCATCTGGCGCCACCAGCGCCGCAGGGACGCATCGACGCGCGCACCGCGAACCTCTTGCATGCGCTCGCGCTGAAGGGCCGCGTGCGACGTATCGTCTACGCGAGCACGAGCGGCGTCTATGGCGATTGCGCGGGCGAGCGCTTCGATGAAACGCGGCGCGTCAATCCGGCAACCGATCGCGCGCGCCGCCGCGTCGACGCCGAAGCCCGCATTCGCTGGTACGGCCGCGCGCATGGCGTGGCGCCGACGATCTTGCGCATCCCCGGCATTTATGCGGCCGACCGCGCAGGTGGCCATCCGCGCGAGCGGTTGCAGCGCGGCGCGCCGGTGCTGGTCGACGCGGACGATGTGTTCACGAACCACATCCATGCCGACGATCTGGCGCGCGCCTGCATCGCCGCGCTCACGCGTGGCTTGCCGCAGCGCATCGTTCATGCGTGCGACGACAGCGAGTTGAAGATGGGCGACTACTTCGATCTCGCCGCCGACTTGTGCAGCATGCCGCGCCCGCCGCGCATCACGCGCGATCAAGCGCGTCGCGAGATGACCGAGGTGCAATTCAGCTTCATGAGCGAATCGCGGCGCTTGATCAATGATCGGATGAAGAAGGAATTGCGCGTTGTCTTGCGCTACCCGACGGTGGCCGAGGGCCTGAGCGCCGCTGTCTCTCCCTCTCCCCGTGGGAGAGTCTCTCCCTCTCCCCGTGGGAGAGGGAACAACGCATCAAATCCCCTTCGCCCGCCGTAGCGTCTTCATTCGATCTTGCGACAGGCGTGGCGTAGAACTCTTCGAGACCGCTCACGTCCTTGTCGTCGATGCGCACGATGCGGTCACCGGGTCGCAGACCCGCGCGCTCGGCCGGGCTGTCGGACGTCGCACGCACGACGCGCACCGCGCCGTCGAGCTCGACGCAGTTCAGCCCGAGCCAGGCCCGCGTGCTGCTGCGCGATGCGCCGCGCTCGCGCAGATCGGCAAGAATCGATTTCAGCAGGTCGATCGGCACGAACATGTTGCCCGGCACCCGCGGCTTGTCCGAGCCCAGCGCATCCATCACGATCAGCGAGCCGATGCCGAGCAGTTCGCCATTTGCATTGAACAGCGCTGCGCCGCTGTGGTCGGTGCGCGGCGGCACGGTGAACAACGCGCCATCGATGTGGTATTCCCAATAACCCGAGAAGGCTCGCCGCGACACCATGCGCGCGATGCTGAGGTCAGCGTCTTCGCCGCCGCTGGCGATCATCAGCGGCTCGTCGGTCGATACCGCCGACGATTGGCCGAGGCGCGCCGGTGGCACGCGCAGCGGCACCAAGGCTTGCAAGAGGCCGAATCCCGACGCGAGGTCGTAGGCGACGACGCGTGCCGGAACGACACGCTCAGGTCCGAGTTCGAGCTCGACATGCTCGGCTTCGAGGATCAGATAGCCGATCGTCAGCACCAAGCCGTTGGCATCGATGAGCACACCCGAGCCGCGGCGCTCGCGCCCTAAGCTCTCGATCGACCGCGCGTCCTCGACTGCGGTGGCACGCACGCCGACGACTGCTGTGCTCGCGCGCTTCAGGACTTCGGCCTTGGCCTGCACCTCGGGTGTCACTGCATCGGTGGCAGCGATGACGGGAATCGATACGAGGGCGAGCAACAGACCGAGGCCTGCGCCGCAACGCTCCCACAACCGCAGCTTGACCATGGCAACCTCCACACCGGAGGGCCCCGGAATGACGCTTCTTCGGGTGCTCCTGATTGATTCTGAGGCGGTTTGCTCAGCGAAGTTCAGCGGCGCCGGCGCCCGAATGGCGGTTGCCCGCGCCAGTAGCGAATCATCAGATAGCCGCCCAGCATGCCGCCCAGATGAGCGAAGTGGGCCACGCCCTCTTGGGTGCCGGTGACGCCGAGAAAAAGCTCGAGCGCGCCGTAGACGGCGACAAAGGTCTTGGCCTTCATCGGGATCGGAGGAATCAGCAGCACGATGGTTCGATTCGGGAACATCATGCCGAACGCGAGCAGCAAACCGAAGATGCCACCCGACGCGCCGACCGTCGGATAGAACGAGCCGAGCAGCCAGGTGACGATCAACTGCGTCGCTGCGGCGCTCAGCACGCTCGCGGTGTAGAAGCGGATGAAGCGCGGCGCGCCCCACACCCGCTCGAGCTCGGCACCGAACATCCACAGCCCGAGCATGTTGAAGAACAAGTGCCCGAACCCGCCGTGCAAGAACGCATAGGTGACGATCTGGAACGGATAGAAGCTCGGTGACGTCGCGGGCCATAGCGCCATCCATTGCGTCAGCTGATGCTGCGTCAACTGATCAAGAAAGAACATCGCCACATTGATCAGCAGCAGAGCCTGGGTCACAGGTGAAAGCGGTGGCATGCGCGCGGTTCCGTGTTGAACGAGGACCGAAGCGTACCCGTTTCCGCGTGGAGCGAGCGAAGCGATGCGCCAACAAGCGTTTGATCGCCGTCGCGAGCCGGTCGAGGTGCGTGCGAGGAGCGGAGCCGTACTCTTGTACGGCGAGCACCGCAGCGCGCAGATCGGCCGGCGCAGCAGGCGAGCAAATGCTTGTTGGTGCCGGAGGCCGGAATCGAACCGGCACGGTGTTGCCACCGGCAGATTTTGAGTCTGCTGCGTCTACCGATTTCGCCACTCCGGCCAGTGGGGTGGGCGTTGGGTACGCTCTTGAAGGAGCCGGATTATGGCATGCGTGCACAAGCCAATTCGCGCTCGGCGACAATCCAACGATGGCCTCACGCAAGATCACCTATCCGACCGTCGAAGATGCGATCGGCAACACGCCGCTGGTGCGCCTGGTGCGCGTGCCGGGCCTCGCCAACGAGCAGCGCGGCAACGTCATTCTCTGCAAGCTCGAGGGCAACAACCCGGCGGGTTCGGTGAAGGACCGGCCGGCGATCAGCATGATCCGTCGCGCCGAGGAGCGCGGTGACATCAAACCGGGCGACACCTTGATCGAAGCCACATCGGGCAACACGGGCATTGCGCTCGCGATGGCGGCGGCGATCCGCGGCTATCGCATGCTGCTGATCATGCCGGAGGACCTGAGCGTCGAGCGCGCGCAGACGATGAAGGCATTCGGTGCCGAGCTGATCCTCACGCCGCGATCCGGTGGCATGGAATACGCGCGCGACCTCGCCGAGCAGATGCAGCGCGACGGCAAGGGCCGCGTGCTCGACCAGTTCGCCAACGACGACAACCCGCGTGTCCACTACGAGACGACCGGCCCCGAGGTCTGGCGCGACACCCACGGCAAGATCACCCACTTCGTCAGCGCGATGGGCACCACCGGAACGATCACCGGCGTGTCGCGCTTCTTGAAGGAGAAGAGCAAGTCGGTACGCGTGATCGGCGCGCAGCCGACCGAGGGCTCGCGAATTCCCGGCATCCGCAAATGGCCCGAAGCGTATCTGCCGAAAATCTACGACCCGACGTGGATCGACGAGATGGTCTACGTGAGCCAGAGCGACGCCGAAGAGATGGCGCGCCGGCTCGCCCGCGAGGACGGTCTCTTCGCCGGCATTTCGTCCGCCGGCGCGTGTTGGGTCGCACTGCAGATCGCCAAGCAAGTCGAGAACGCGACGATCGTGTTCGTCGTTTGCGATCGTGGCGATCGCTACTTGTCGACCGGCGTATTTCCGGCATGAGCTCGCCATTCAAGTTCTGCCCGAGCTGCGCGACGCCGCTGCAACTGCAGTCGGCCGACGAAGACGGCGGCGCGAAGACGCGGCTGCGTTGTCCGTCCTGCACATGGACGCACTGGAACAACCCGACGCC
This sequence comes from Betaproteobacteria bacterium, assembly GCA_005882155.1. GTDB lineage: Bacteria > Pseudomonadota > Gammaproteobacteria > Burkholderiales > Burkholderiaceae_C > Albitalea. The sequence continues at coordinate 1,919 of VBCQ01000355.1, read as the reverse complement.
GGTGCTCGCTGCCGTGATCGAGCTTGCCGACCGCGATGGTCAGCTGCTGCTCGCCCGCAATGCCGCGTGGCCGGGCAAGATGTTCGGCCTCATCACCGGTTTCATGGAAGCGGGCGAGACGCCACAAGAAGGCATCGCGCGCGAAGTGGCCGAAGAAACAGCGCTGTCGGTCGACGCATTGCAGCTGATCGGCGTTTACGACTTCCAGCGAATGAACCAGGTCATCATCGCGTACCACGCGCTCGCGCGGGGCGTTGTGAAGCTGTCACCCGAGCTTGCCGAGTACCGAATCTTCGCGCCGGCGAACGTGCGTTGCTGGCGCGCCGGCACCGGCTACGCGCTGGCCGATTGGCTGACCGCGCGCGGGCACACGCCGCAATGGATCGAACTGCCGGCACGCCACTAGAATCGCCGCATGGACGCACAGCGAGAGCTCGACACACGCGGACTGAATTGCCCGCTGCCCATTCTCAAGGCCAAGAAGGCATTGGCCGACATGAGGAGCGGCGAGGTGCTGAAGGTCGTCGCCACCGACCCGGGATCGATGCGCGACTTTCAAGCGTTTGCACGCCAGACCGGCAACGAGCTCGTCGACCAGCAGACGGTGGGCGACGAGTTCATCCATCTGCTGCGTCGGCGCTGAACCGCGGCCCCCACCCCGTGGGGTGAGAGCCGGCCTTGCCGCTTACTTGATCAGCGTGAACAGCGCCGCGTGAGCGACTTGGCCACCGCCGGATGACACGACCAGGAACGCCTGCTTGCCGCCACCCAATGCGCCCTGGACAGACGACATCGTCACCGTCACGTCGGCTTTCGCGCCAGCAGCGATCGTCAGCGACGACGGAGCGACGCTGTAGGCGACGCTGTTCGCCGGTTGGCCGCTGACGCTCAGCGAATACGTCAGCGGGCCCGCGCTCAAGTTGGTCAGCGTCACCGTCTTTTGCAGCGTCTGGCCGCTGCCCGACGGCACTGCGCCGAAGCTCAGGCTCACCGGGTCAACGCCGACCTTCGCATTGACCGCTGCAAGCAGGTTCTCGCGTCCCGTGCCGTTGATGTTGACGTTGTTCTGCAATGCGCCGGTCGAGAAGCTGCGCAGCACACCGGTGTCCGCCGTGTTGACGATCGCCGAGCGCACATCGGCGGCGCCCCAGTCGAGGTGCTGCTGACGCACGACGGCGGCCGAGCCGGCCAAGTGCGGTGTGGCCATCGACGTGCCCTGGAAGAACGCGAAGCAGGGCGGCGCGGCGCAGAACGCGTGCGGGATCGAGCTCAGCACATTGACGCCGGGCGCGACGACGTCGGGCTTGACGCGGAAGTCGACATCGGTCGGCCCCTGGCTGCTGAAGCCGGCCATGATGTCGGAATTGGACGTCTGGAAGTACGTTTTGGTCGCACCGATCGTCGCGCTCAGCCCATTGTCGGCAACCAGCGCAGTCTTGTCGGCGAGCGATGCCATATACGCCGGGATCGTCGGCTCATTGGCGATGCCGCCGCGTCCCATCGCGGTCGGATCACCGACTACGTTGTTCACCACGATGGCGGCGATTGCCCCAGCATCCTGCGAGTTGCGGATCTTCTCGGAGAAGGTACATGCCCCGCGCGAGATCAGGGCAATCTGGCCCGTCAAGCTTCCTGCTGCCGGCTTGCCGTCGCCGGCGGTGCACGGGTTGGCCGTGAGGTCCGAGCTGACCGTTGCGAAATCGCCGGCCGCGACGCCAAAGGTCGACCCTCCGACTGTCAGCGGGGAGCCGATGAAATGACCCACTGAGCTCGCGCCGGCAGTCAGTGCGCGTGCCGCCGACCCGGGCGACTCGACGGTGAACAGCTCGGGCCCTGAATTGCCGGCCGCGACCGCAACCACCATGTTCGCCTGGTCGAGGTTGTCGACGACGACTGTCAGCAGGTCCTGGAAGCCGTGC
>VBCQ01000069.1 GCA_005882155.1 Betaproteobacteria bacterium | reverse complement strand
CACGTCATCGCAGCCGCTGCTTCGCCGAGCAGCGGTGGCAGCAACCGAACCGCTTGACGCGCGACCGCTTCGGCGGTGTCGATGATCTGCACCCGCGGCCCCATCGCGATCTCGATCTGCTCGCGAACAAAAGCGTAGTGGGTGCAGCCGAGCACGACAGTGTCGACCTCCGCGCTCTTCAGTGCAGCGCAATGCTCATCGATCGCAGCGCGAACGACAGCACCGATACGCCGGCGGGCTGGGCATGCAGCAGCTTGCGAAATTTTTCGCTGGCCAACGTGCCGGGTGTGGCCAGCACGCCGATGCGGCCGCTTCGGCTCGCGGCGACCGCGGGCTTCAATCCCGGTTCGACGCCGACGATGAGTACATCGGGCCACCGCGCACGCAACTGCTGCGCCGCTGCGGCGGTTGCCGTGTTGCACGCGATGACGATGCCGACGGCACCTTCGGCGAGAAGGTGCTGCGCGACGTGCTGCGATCGCTCGATGACGAACGCGTCGCTGCGCTCGCCATACGGCGCGTGAGCGGAATCGGCGACGTACAGTAGCGGTGCAGCAGGGAGTTGCTGATGCAGCGCTCGCAATACCGACAGGCCACCGACACCCGAATCGAAGACACCGATGCACGCTGGCGCGGTCAGAGATGGTTGGAACGCAGAAGGAGCGCTGAGCGGCATCATGAACGGCGCGAGTCTAGCCGCGTGAATCCGATAAAATAGTACGGTCGTTCGTTTTTTTTCGCGAAGTGTCGTCCGCCTGACAGTGGGCTGCAAAGTGCCGACACTAGAATTCACTTTACGTAAACGTCAATTGCTTCAGGAGTGCGCTCAATGAAGGTGCTGGTTCCCGTCAAGCGGGTGGTCGATTTCAACGTGAAGGTGCGCGTCAAGTCCGACGGGACGGGCGTCGACATCGCCAACGTGAAGATGAGCATGAACCCCTTCGACGAGATCGCCGTCGAAGAGGCGGTGCGCCTGAAAGAGAAGGGCGCGGTGACCGAGGTCATCGCCGTCTCGTGCGGCATTACGCAATGCCAGGAAACCTTGCGCACCGCGATGGCGATCGGTGCCGATCGCGCAATCCTCGTCGAGACCAGCGAAGAGCTGCAGCCGCTCGCGGTCGCGAAGCTGCTGAAGGCGCTGATCGATAAGGAGCAGCCCGGTCTCGTGATCCTCGGCAAGCAAGCGATCGACGACGACAACAATCAGACCGGGCAGATGCTCGCCGCGCTCGCCGGTCTGCCGCAGGCCACCTTCGCATCGAAGGTCGAGATCGTCGATGGACACGCGAACGTGACGCGTGAAGTCGACGGCGGCCTTGAGACCTTGAAGGTCAAGCTGCCCGCGGTGATCACCACCGACCTGCGCCTGAACGAGCCGCGCTACGTGACGCTGCCCAACATCATGAAGGCGAAGAAGAAGACGCTCGACGTGCTCAAGCCCGCCGACCTCGGTGTCGATGTCGCCTCGCGCATCAAGGTGCTGAAGGTCAGCGAGCCGCCCAAGCGCAGCGCCGGCATCAAGGTGCCCGACGTGGCGACGCTGGTGTCCAAACTGAAGAACGATGCGAAGGTGATCTGAAATGGCTGCCCTGGTTATTGCTGAACACGACAACGCCCACGTCAAGGGCGCAACGCTCAACACCGTGACCGCGGCCGCCGCCTGCGGCGGCGAGGTCCACGTGCTGGTGGCTGGCCACAATGCCGGCGCGGCCGCACAGGCCGCAGCGCAGATCGCCGGCGTCGCCAAAGTCCTGCACGCCGACGCCCCCGGCTTCGAACACGGGCTGGCCGAGAACGTTGCCGCGCAAGTCGTCGCGATCGTCGAGAAGTCGGCCGGCGGCTACAGCCACATCGTGTTCCCCGCCACCGCGTCGGGCAAGAACGTCGCGCCGCGCGTTGCGGCACTGCTCGATGTCGCACAGGTCTCCGACATCATCAAGGTCATCGAACCCGACACCTTCGATCGCCCGATCTACGCCGGCAATGCGATCGCGACAGTGCAAAGCAGCGACAAGATCAAAGTGATCACAGTTCGAACGACCGGCTTCGATCCTGCAGCGGCGAGCGGGGGGTCGGCAGCAGCCGAGACCGTGGCTGCGGTCGATGCGTCGACCAACGCGACTTTCGTCGGCAGCGAGATCGCGAAGACCGACAGGCCCGAGTTGACAGCGGCGAAGATCATCGTCTCCGGCGGTCGTGCGATGGGCTCGAGCGACAAGTTCAACGAGGTGCTGGTGCCGCTCGCCGACAAGCTTGGCGCCGCGTTGGGCGCGAGCCGCGCCGCCGTCGACGCGGGCTATGCGCCGAACGACTGGCAGGTCGGCCAGACCGGCAAGATCGTCGCGCCGCAGCTGTACATCGCCGCCGGCATCAGCGGCGCGATCCAGCACCTCGCGGGGATGAAGGACTCGAAGGTCATCGTCGCGATCAACAAAGATCCGGAAGCACCGATCTTCAGTGTGGCTGACTACGGCCTCGAAGCCGACTTGTTCACTGCCGTTCCCGAACTCGTAGCCGCACTTTAGGATACCAAGATGACTTACCGCGCACCCGTCAAGGACATGCTCTTTTGCATGAAGGAGCTGGCCGGCCTCGATGAAGTGGCGAAGATTCCCGGCTTCGACGATGCCGGCCTCGAAACGGCGCAGGCCGTGCTCGAGGAGTGCGCCAAGTTCAACGAAGAGGTCGTCGCGCCGCTGAACGTCGAAGGTGACAAGTCGCCGTCGACGTTTCAAGACGGCAAGGTCATCACGACAGCGGGCTTCAAGGAAGCGTTTAAACAGTTCGGCGAGGGCGGCTGGCAAGGTCTGCAGCATCCGACCGAGTTCGGCGGCCAGGGCCTGCCGAAGACGATCGGTGCGGCTTGCATCGAGATGATCAACAGCGCGAACCTGAGCTTCGCGCTGTGCCCGCTATTGACCGACGGCGCGATCGAGGCGCTGCTGACCGCGGGCAGCGCGGAGCAGCAGGCGACTTACCTGCCGAAGATGATTTCGGGCGAGTGGACCGGCACGATGATCCTGACCGAGCCGCAGGCCGGTTCCGACCTCGCGCTGGTTCGCACCCGAGCCGAGCCGCAACCCGACGGCAGCTACAAGATCTTCGGCACCAAGATCTTCATCACCTACGGCGAGCACGACATGGCGAGGAACATCGTCCATCTCGTGCTGGCTCGCGTGGCCGGCGCACCCGAAGGCGTGAAGGGCATCAGCCTGTTCGTCGTGCCGAAGTTCATGGTCAATGCCGACGGCTCGCTCGGTGCGCGCAACGACGTGCATTGCGTGAGCATCGAGCACAAGCTCGGCATCAAGGCGAGTCCGACGGCGGTGCTGCAGTTCGGCGACAAGGGCGGTGCAATCGGATATCTCATCGGCCAGGAGAACCGCGGCCTCGAGTACATGTTCATCATGATGAACGCGGCCCGCTACGCGGTGGGCGTCCAGGGCATCGGCGTGGCCGAGCGCGCGTACCAGAAAGCGGTGGAGTACGCGCGCGATCGCGTGCAGTCGCGTCCGGTCGACGGTTCGGTGGCGGGCAGCGCAACCATCATTCATCACCCCGATGTGAAGCGCATGCTGATGACGATGCGCGCCCACATCGAAGGCTGCAGAGCGCTTGCGATCACGTCGGCGGCGGCGTTCGACGCAGCGCATCACCATCCCGATGCCGATGTGCGCAAGCAGAACCAGGCCTTCTACGAATTCATGGTGCCGCTGGTGAAGGGCTTCAGCACCGAGATGAGCCTGGTCACGAGCCTCGGTGTGCAGGTGCATGGCGGCATGGGCTTCATCGAGGAAACTGGCGCGGCGCAGTACTACCGCGACGCGAAGATTCTGACGATCTACGAAGGCACCACGGCGATCCAGGCCAACGACCTGGTCGGCCGCAAGACCGCGCGCGACGGCGGTCAGACCGCGAAGGCGATTGCGCAGCAGGTCGCCGCGACCGAAGCGCAACTCGCCAAGCGCGACAGCGTCGCGGCGCGGGCAATGCGGAAGCGCCTGAGCGCAGCACGCGAGGCCTTCGTTCAGGTGGTCGACTTTATCGCCGGCAACACCAAGGCGAGCCCCAACGCGGTGTTCGCCGGCTCGGTGCCTTACCTGATGCTCGGCGGCAATGTGATGGCCGGCTGGCAGATGGCGCGTGCACTGCTGATCGCCGAAGAGCAGCTCGCCGACGGCAACGGCGACACCGCCTTTCTGCAAGCCAAAGTGGCGACCGCGCGCTTCTATGCCGACCACATCCTCAGCAAGGTGCCGGCGATTCGCGACGCGATCGTCGAAGGCGGCGACAGCGTCAACGCACTCGCGCTCGAGTCGTTCTGACGTCGCTGTTGTCGCGGTCGTGACTGCTTTCGGCTGTTGCGCTGGAGCACACTGAGCGAGCCTTCGCCCATCGTCTGGAGAGACTCCGTGCCCATGCCGCCCGTCCTCGCGAACCTGCCGCTGCCGATCATCGGCTCGCCGCTGTTCATCATCAGCAACCCCAAGCTCGTGATCGAGCAATGTAAGGCCGGCGTGGTGGGGGCGATGCCGGCGCTCAACGCGCGGCCGGCCGAGCAACTCGAAGAGTGGCTGGCGGAAATCACCGAGACGCTGGCCGCGTACAACAAGGCGCATCCGCACAAGCCGGCCGCGCCGTTCGCCGTCAACCAGATCGTGCACAAGAGCAACGACCGGCTCGAGCACGACATGCAGATGTGCGCGAAGTACAAGGTGCCGATCGTGATCACCTCGCTCGGCGCGCGCACCGACGTCAACGACGCGGTGCATGGCTGGGGCGGTGTCGTGCTGCACGACATCATCAACAACAGCTTCGCCAAGAAGGCGATCGAGAAGGGCGCCGATGGCTTGATCGCCGTCGCTGCCGGGGCCGGCGGCCATGCCGGTGTGAAGAGCCCATTCGCACTGATCCAGGAAATCCGCGACTGGTTCGATGGCCCGATCGCGCTGTCGGGCGCGATCTCGACCGGCGGCGCAGTGCTCGCGGCGCGCGCGATGGGCGCCGACTTCGCCTACATCGGCTCGGCCTTCATCGCGACCGAAGAAGCACGTGCGGTCGAAGGCTACAAGCAGATGATCGTCGCAAGCTCGAGCGACGACATCATCTACAGCAACCTGTTCACCGGCGTGCACGGCAACTACCTGAAGGACTCGATCCGCAACGCCGGCCTCGATCCCGACAAGCTGCCGGAAAGCGATCCGAGCAAGATGAACTTCGGCGGCGATGCGAAGAAGGCCTGGAAGGACATCTGGGGTTGCGGCCAAGGCATCGGCGCGGTCAAGGAAATCGTTCCGGCGCGCGTGCTGATCGCGCGTCTCGCGGCGGAATACGAACAGGCGCGCAAGGCGCTCGCGCTGCACTGAGTCGCCGAACGGTGCCGGCGTTTCAGCCGTGCGTCAGCATCGCTGGCGATCATTCGCCGCAGCGTGCTACACCATGCAATCCGGTCTTCGCGTTTCGTTTTGCGCAACGACGGCCGCAATGCAACGGTGCTACAGTCCGCCCCGTGACTTTCGAGGTCCTTCCCGTCCCCTTTTCTGGAAACAGTAAAGGCGGGTCGCAATCCGCCAACCGGTCAAGCCGAGCCGCGGAAGGTTGATTAACCGCACTGTCGCGCTGGAAACCGGCGCAAGAGGTGAGCGAAATGATGCAGGAATACAGGTCGAACTCGTACCTGTTCGGGGGCAATGCACCCTACGTCGAGGAGA
>VBCQ01000353.1 GCA_005882155.1 Betaproteobacteria bacterium | reverse complement strand
CTCCGGCCCGAGGATTACGGCGTTGGTCTCCTGGTTGTGCAGAAAACTGCGCCAATCGAGGTTCGTCGATCCGACGGTCGACCACACGCCGTCGATCAGCGCGGTCTTCGAATGCAGCAGCGCCTCGCGCCGCTCGTAGATCTTCACGCCGGCGCGCAGCAGCTCGTCGTAGTACGAGCGGCCGACGTGCAGGATCAGCGCCGAGTCGGTGGTGCTCGGGAGCAGCAGCTTCACGTCGACGCCGCGTGCTGCGGCGCCCTTCAGCGCAGCGAGCAATTGCGGGTCGGGCGCGAAATAGGCATTGGTCAGCAAGACCGACGTTTCGGCGCTCTCGATGGCCGAGATCAGCGTGGCGTAGATCGCGCTGAATTCGTCGTCGGGCGAGCTCGCGATCGCATGCACGACTTCGCTGCCGCGGCTCGCCAGCGTCGGGTAGTAGTTGCGCGACGCGAGCGCGTCGCCATGTTGCTTCTGCCAGGTCTCGAGGAACTGCTTCTGGAACGACGCGACCACTGGGCCTTCGATCTGCAGGTGCGTGTCGCGCCACGGCAGCGTCGCGCCTGCCCGCTTCGCCGGGCGGCTTGCTGACGAGCCGGAGTAGACGCCACTGATGTTGAGACCGCCGAGGAATACCGTGCGACCGTCGGCGATCAGCAGCTTGCGGTGGTCGCGCTGATTGATGTTCCAGCCGACGCGCGCGGTCAGCGGATTCACCGGGTTGTACTCCAGCACCTTGATGCCGGCGGCGCGCAAGCGCTGGAAAAACTCGGCGGGCGTTTGCAAGGCGCCGACGCTGTCGTAGATCAGGTTCACCTGCACGCCTTGCTGCTGCTTGGCGATGAGCGCATCGGCGAATCGGCGGCCGATCTCGTCGTCGTCGAGGATGTAGGTCTCCATGTTGATGTGGTCGCGGGCGTCGCGGATCGCCGCGAACATCGCCTGGTAGGTGGCAGGACCGTCCTGCAGCAGCACGGCCTTGTTGCCCGCGACGAGGGGGCCGCCGGCGACCGCTTCTTCCAGCGCGAGATGGCGTTCGAAGATATTGGTGTCTTGGCGGCGGCTCTTCAGCGTGTCGAGAATCGCCTTGCTGCGTGCCGGCGAGAGCAAGCCATGGGAACCCTCGACCTGAACCGGCGTTGCGGCGCGACGCTGCGCCATCTCGGGAGTGATGCGTGGCAGTGCGCTGCAACCGGCCGCGAGTGCGAGAGCCAACGCTGCCGCCCATTGGACGAGCCTGCTTGAGAGCAGTGAGCGAATGCGCATTCCCAGGCTTGGAGCGCTGCCTGCGCGGGCAGTTCCCGGGGCCGCGCTAACGCGTCGCCTTCGAAGGCGCGCTAGCGCGCGCGGGCAATCGCCCGCGCGGCTTCGGTGACGAGCGACGGCCCGCCGTAGATGAAGCCGGTGTAGATCTGCACGAGGTCGGCTCCGGCTGCAATCTTCGCCACCGCATCGGCGCCGCTCATCACGCCGCCGACGCCGATGATCGGGTAGCCCGAACCGAGCGCCGCGCGCAACTGGGCAATCACCCGGTTGCTTGCTTCGAACACCGGGCGGCCGCTCAAGCCTCCGGCTTCGTCGCCATGCGGCAGGCCTTTCACCGCGTCGCGTGCGATGGTGGTGTTGGTAGCGACCACACCGTCGATCCCGTTGGCCTTCAGCGTCGCCGCGATGGACTTCACCTGCGCCGCGCTGAGGTCGGGCGCGATCTTGACGAACAGCGGGACCTTGCGGCCATGCTCGGTCACGAGTTGTGCCTTGCGCTCTTGCAGCGCGGCGAGCAGGGCGTCGAGCGCGGCGTCGCTTTGCAGCTCACGCAGATTCTTCGTGTTCGGACTCGAGATGTTCACCGTCACGTAATCGGCATGCGGATAAACGCCTGCGAGGCAGGCGAGGTAATCGTCGGCCGCGCGATCGATCGTCGTCGTCGCGTTCTTGCCGATGTTCAGCCCGAGGATGCCGCCGCGCCGGCGAAACCTCGCCCGCTTCACGTTGGCGATGAACGCAGCCAGCCCATCGTTGTTGAAGCCGAGCCGATTGATCAGCCCGTTGGCCTCCGGCAGGCGAAACAAGCGCGGCTTCGGGTTGCCGGGTTGCGCCTTCGGCGTGACGGTGCCCACTTCGATGAACCCGAAGCCCATCGCGCCGAAGCCGTCGATGCACTCACCGTTCTTGTCCAGCCCGGCGGCCAGACCGACGCGGTTCGCAAAGCGCAGACCGGCGACGGTCACCGGGTCGGCGACACGCGGCTGCATCACGCTGCACACCAGCGGCGTGTGCTGGATGCGTGCGAGTGCGCCGAGCGTCACGTCATGCGCGGCTTCGGCGTCGAGTCCGAACAAAAAAGGGCGGGCGAGGGCGTAAGGAACGAGGGCCATGCAGTCGGCGCGCGCGAAGCGTCTTGGATAATGCGTGGATTGTCTCAAACGGACCTCGAGGACCTTCAGTCATGACGCAGGACGAATTGAAGCGGCTGGTCGGCCAGGCGGCACTCGACTATGTCGTCGCTGGCAGCGTGGTCGGCGTCGGGACGGGCTCGACGGTGAACTGCTTCATCGATGCGCTGGCGACGATGAAGGACCGCATCGCCGGCGCCGTGTCGAGCAGCGAGACGAGCACCGAGCGGCTGCGCTCGTTCGGCATTCGCGTCCTCGACGGCAACACCGATCGACCACGCAGGCAACATGATCAAGGGCGGCGGCGCTGCGCTGACGCGCGAGAAGATCGTCGCCGACAAGGCCGAGCGCTTCGTTTGCATTGCCGATGAATCCAAGCTCGTCGCGACGCTCGGCAAGTATCCGCTGCCGGTTGAGGTGATTCCGATGGCGGCAGCGCAGATCGCCAGCAAGCTGCGCGCCCTCGGCGGCGACGCCGTCTTGCGCCATGGCGTGGTGACCGACAACGGCTGCCACATCATCGATGTGCACGGCCTCGCCATCACCGACCCGGCGGCGATGGAGCGCGAAATCAACCAATGGCCCGGTGTCGTGACGGTGGGCATCTTCGCCCGCAATCGCGCGAGCGTGTGCCTTCTCGGAACGGCGCAAGGGGTGAAGACACTGAAGTTTTGACGGACGGACGGTTCCGAAAACAGCGTAATCTCGCGGCTGTTTCACTTGATGCGAAGGACGGCCCATGGCCAAGCCCAATTACTCGTTCGAAAAGCGCCAGCGTGAGCTGGCCAAGAAGAAGAAGAAGGAAGAGAAGCTGAAAGAGAAAGAGGCTCGCAAGACTGCGCCGACACAAGGCGGCAGCGACGAGCCGGCAGAGCCGGGGCAAGGCAGCCTTCCTCCCGGCAGCGCCGCCTACTGAGCGGCGCACGAATGGCTGAGCGCCGCAAGCGGCCCGCTCCACCCGCAGTGGCCGGCGCGCTCTACGCGAGTGTGTTGAAGACAGGCTTTCAGGCGACCACGACGCGGGTGCAGGAGATGCATCACGCCATCGCCGACAAGACCTTCGATGCCTTGCAGCAGTTGCCTGGTCTGAGTGGCCCCGCGCGGCTCGTGCACGGCGCTCATGATGCGATCACCCACGGCGTCTATGCGGCGGTGCGCCAAGGCGGCGCAGCGGCGTTGACGCTGGCGGGAGTCGCCGAGCGGCTCACCGTCGATCCGTCACGCCAACCCGTCGGCAAGGAGCTCGCATTGCGCAGCGCTTTGAACGCGACGGTCGGCGACGCGCTGCTCGACGCCGGCAGCGGTCTCGCAATTCAGATGGGGTTTCATGCCGAGGGTGCGCCGCTGTTATTGACGCGCAATGGGCTTGCGAATCTGGGCGAGCGGGTCTGCGTTTTCGTTCATGGCCTCGGCTGCGACGAGCACAGCTGGTCTGCATCGGCCGGTCGTGCCGACTACGCCGCCTTGCTTGCCGTCGATCTCGGCATGTCTGCGATCTACCTTCGCTACAACAGCGGGCTGCCGCTGGCCGACAACGCGCGCCAATTCGCTGCGTTGCTGCAGCGCTTGACGAAGGCGGCGCCGCGTCTGCGTGAGCTCGTCTTGATCGGTCACAGCATGGGCGGGCTTGTCGCGCGCGGCGCATGCGAATGCGCCTCGGCCGACGGATCTGCGTGGCTGGATCGGGTTCGCATGGTGATCTGTCTCGGCACGCCGCATCAGGGCGCACCGCTCGAAAAGATCGGCCGGTGGGTGAGCAAGGCGCTCGCCGTGTCGGACGTGACGCGGCCACTCGGGCGCATCGCAAATTCGCGCAGTCAAGGCATCAAGGATCTGCGCGATGGGCTGCAGGATCGAGTGGGTCGGCCACTGTCGCGCGTGCCGCTTCGCTTCGTCGTTGGCCATCTCGGCGACGCGTCCGACGGCGTACTGGGGTCCGCAATCGGCACGCTGCTCGGCGATGGTCTGGTGCGCTCGGGCAGTGCGTCCGACGACGGCCTCTCGGGTGACGTGCGGCGCGTCGAGCTCGCTGGCCTTGGTCACATGGCGCTGCTCAACGAGCCGCGCGTCTATGCGGTCATCCGCGATTGGCTTCGCGACGCGCCTCGCGCGTGATGAAGCGTGCCGGATCGATCGCATCGAGCAAGCTCGATTCGATCGGCACCGGTGCGCCGCAGATCGTCGCCGCCAGCGCCTGTGCACTGAGCGCCGACCAGGTGATGCCGCGCGAACCGAGCGCGGTGAAGGCGAAGAGGCCTGGCAGGCGCGGTACGAAGCGCGCTTGATCGAGTCGCACCCCGGGCACCGCCGCAGCCGCAGCGTCGGGCACGGCGCCGACGATCGGCAGGCGATCGTCGGTCGACCAGCGCCAGCCGGTGCGGCCTTGAATCGAATCGCTCGCGAGACCGATCGCCGTACGCGTGAGGCGCGCGAGCTGTGCGAGGTTGTGCGCGTGGTCGCTCGCGCGCACCGTCGGATCGTCGTCGTTCGGTTGCGAACTCGCACCGAACATCGCCATGCCGTCGACCTCGGGCAGCAGGTAGCCGGCGCCGGTGACGGGAATGCGCGGCAGCGGCACCGTCGCCGGCAGCATGCTGACTTGCCCGCGCAGTCGACGGATCGGCCACGACGGATGGCCGAGCAGTCGCAACGCGTCGCCGGCGTTGGCGAGCACGATGGTCTCGGCTTCGGCGATCGTCGCGCCGTCAGCGGCCAGCAGCTGCCAGCGGCCGTCGATGCGATGCAACGAATGCACCGTCACGCCACCGCGGAACGTCGCGTTCGCGCCAGCGCGATCGAGAAACCAATTCGCCAACTCCACCGGCCGCACCCAGCCGCCACCGGGGTAGAACCACGCCGGGTGCTCGAGCGGAATGCCGCTCGATCGGCTGGCATCGGCGGCGTCGAGCGCAGCGACGTAGTCCGCCGGCAGACCTTGCTGCGCCAGCATCGCGCGCATCGAGGCAGCGTCTGTGCCCGAGGTTTCGAGCCGCAGCAGGCCCTGCACCGAGCCGATCGCGCCGCGCGTCAGCGCAGCCTGCTCGACGACGCGTTGCGTCGCGATCGCTGCGGCTCGATTGAATCGCGCGTGGGTGCCGTCTTGCGGGTTGGCGATGCCGTGGAACAGCCCGGCCAGGTTGCCCGACGCTGCCTGCGCCGGCGCGGATTCGCGATCGAGTACGACGCTGCGCCAGCCGTGCTCGGCCAAGGCCCAAGCGACCGCACAGCCGGCGAGCCCCGCACCGACGACAAGCGCCTCGCGTGATGCGGTCGGCGCGTGCTTGCGCGCCGTCGCGCGGCGCGGCATGAACGCGGGGGTGTAGGTTGCGAGCGTGATGTCGCGCTTGCCGCCACGACCCGATGCGCGCGTGACGTCGAAGCCGGCCGACACGAGCCCGTCGCGCACTGAGCGCGCGGCGGTCCAGGTCGCTGCCGTCGCGCCAGGTGCGGCAAGTCGCGCCATCGCCTTGTAAATCCGCGCCTGCCACATCTGCGGGTTCTTCGCCGGCGCGAATCCGTCGAGATAGAAAGCGTCGACCTGCGCGACCAGCTCGGGCAGCCATGCTGCCACATCACCGAGCGCGAGCAGCAGCTCGACCCGGCCATCGTCGAAGCTCAGGCGGTGCAGGTTCGGCGTCAACGGCGGCCAGGCGTCGGCGAGCCGAGATGCCAGATCGGCCAGCGACGCGTCGCGCTGCACAGCGCGCAGATCGTCGCGGGTCAGCGGGCGCTGCTCGATCGAGATGAAGTGCAGCTGCCGGCAACGCTGCTCGCTGCGCCGCCACGCGTCCCACGTCGCGAGAAAGTTGTTGCCGAGGCCGAAGCCGGTTTCGAGGACGACGAAGCGCTCGCGTCCTTGCCAGCGTTCGGGCAGGCCGGTGCCGGCGAGAAAAACGTGGCGCGCCTGCTCGAGCGCGCCGGCAGCCGGGTGGTAGACATCGTCGAACTCGTCCGAGAACGGGACGCCCTCATCGGTCCACTGCAAATGCGCGGGAACGATGGGCCGGGTCTTCATCCGACGAACATAGCAAAAGAAAAGGGCACCGAAGTGCCCTTGCGACCTGACAGCGCGACGTGAATCAAACGCGCTTGCGGTACTCGTGGGTGCGGGTGTCGATCTCGATGCGGTCGCCGGTCTCGACGAACAGTGGTACCGACACTTCGAAGCCGGTGGCGAGCTTGGCGGGCTTCAGCACCTTGCCCGAGGTGTCGCCCTTGACGGCGGGCTCGGTGTACTTCACTTCGCGCACCAAGCTGGTCGGCAGCTCGACCGAGATCGCCTTGCCGTCGTAGAACACGACCTCGACCGGCATGCCGTCTTCGAGGTACTGGATCGCGTCGCCCATGTTCTCGGACTCGACCTCGAACTGGTTGTACTCGGCGTCCATGCACGCGTACATCGGGTCGGCAAAGTAGGAGTAGGTGCAGTCCTTCTTGTCGAGGATGATCTGGTCCATCTTGTCGTCGGCCTTGAACACGACCTCGGTGCCCGAGCTGTTCAGCAAGCTCTTGAGCTTCATGCGCACGGTGGCCGAATTGCGGCCGCCGCGGCTGTATTCGGTCTTCAGCACGACCATCGGGTCCTTGCCGTGCATGATGACGTTGCCGGCGCGAATTTCCTGTGCGATCTTCATAACGATTTCCGTGGGCGCTGCGGCGCAAAGCTGGTGGATGAGACACGCGCGAAAGCGGATTCACCGGTTCGCGCAAAGCCTGCAATTTTAGCGTCTTTCAGCCACGAAGCGAATCAGCTGGGTTGCGAGATCGTCCTGCGCGAGCAAGCTGTCACGCCACGCCTCGCAGCGATCGCGCCATGACGCAATCGAAGCTAAGGGCGGCAGGGAAGAATTCAAGCCGTTCCAGGTGAGCCAGAACGCGCGCAGCGCGGCCGCCTCGGTCGCGTCGAACGTCGCGACAAAGCGCTCCAGAAACGCCTCGAGCTTCGCGGCATGCGCTGCATCGTGCTGCGGATAGATTTGCCAGACGAAAGGCTGCGCCGCCCATTGCGCGCGAACGAAGGAGTCTTCGCCGCGAACGAAGTTCAGCTCGCAGGACCACAGCAGATGGTCGAAGTCGATCTGAGTCAACGGCGGCAACGGCACGGCACGCAGCGATCGGCGCGCGAGCGTCGGTCCGAGCTCGCGGGCGACCTGCGTGGCAGCGGCGCCGGCGGTGGCGAGCAGCAGTGTCGGCTGCTGCGCCAGCATGTCGAGCAGCGCCGGCACGGCGGGGTTGGCGTAGCAGAACAAGCTGACCAGCCGCTCGCCGGGTTGCGGCCTTATCCCGTGCCGCGCGAGCCAGCTCGGCGCATCGAAGCGTCGCTGGCGGTCCAGTAGATCAGGCTCGCGCAGCAGGCCGCCGGTGGCGGGCGTGAAACCGGGGTAGTAGAACCACTTCGTGAGCCCGACGCCGGGGCCCGACGACTGCGGCGACGGCAGACCATGGCTGCGCTCGACATACGCCTCGGCGCTCAGGTACTCGAGGTTGACCCAAACCGGCGGCCGAGCCGCGCTTGCCATGCGTTCGACGAAAGCCGGCGGCGGGTCGCAACCGAAGGCTTCGATGACGACCTCGCCAGGCGCCAGCGGCGGCGCGTCGCCGGTCCAGCGCAGCACCTTCACGCCGGGGTGGACGACGGGGGCCATCCAGCTGAGCGGCGACGGGTCGTCGACCCACAGGCGGACCTCTTCGCCGCGCGACGCGAGGTCGGCGCCAAGACGCCAGCAGACGCCGATGTCGCCGTAGTTGTCGATCACGCGGCAGTACAGGTCCCACAGCATCAGCGGATTATCGAGCGCGGCACAATCGTGAGCGATGACCGAACCGACCGAGATCCCCACTGACGAACCGCCGATCGACCCGGCGCGCGAGCGTTTGTTGGCCGATGTGGCGGCGTTGCCCTGCCTGCCCGGCGTGTACCGCTATTTCGACGCGCAGGACGCGGTGCTCTACGTCGGCAAGGCGCGCGATCTGCGCAAGCGCGTGGCGAGCTACTTCCAGAAGAACCACGGCGGCACGCGCATCGGCCACATGATCAGCAAGATCGTTCGGATGGAGACGACGGTCGTTCGCTCCGAGGCCGAGGCGCTGCTGCTCGAGAACAACCTGATCAAGACGCTCAACCCGCGCTACAACATTCTCTTTCGCGACGACAAGAGTTATCCGTATTTGAAGATCGCGTCGCACCCCTATCCGCGCATGGCCTACTACCGCGGCTCAGTGGACAAGAAGCACCGCTACTTCGGCCCGTTCCCGAGCGCGTGGGCAGTCAAGGAATCGATCCAGCTGCTGCAGAAAGTCTTCAAGCTGCGCACCTGCGAAGACACGGTGTTCAACAACCGCACGCGGCCGTGCCTGCTGTACCAGATCAAGCGCTGCTCCGGACCGTGCGTCAACTACATCTCGAGCGAAGACTATGCGCGCGACGTCG
>VBCQ01000352.1 GCA_005882155.1 Betaproteobacteria bacterium | reverse complement strand
TCCTTCACACTCGGCCGCACGTCGCTCGCTTCGATGACCGCGCCGAGCCGCTTCGCGGTCGCGATCGCCTGCAGGCCGGCAACGCCGACGCCGAGGATCACGATGCGCGCGGCTTTCACGGTGCCGGCCGCGGTCATCAGCATCGGCAGGAAACGCTGGTACTTGTCAGCGGCCATGAGCACTGCCTTGTAGCCGGCGATGTTCGCTTGCGACGAGAGCACGTCCATACTTTGCGCACGCGTCGTTCGCGGCGCGGCTTCGAGCGCGAAGCTCGTGAGGCCCGCGCCGGCGAGACGGTGCAGTCCATCGCGATCGAACGGGTTGAGCATGCCGACGAGGTTGGCGCTCGTCTTCATCAGCTGCAGCTCGCTGTCCAGCGGTGAGCGGACCTTCAGCACCAGGTCGCAACCGAAGGCGCCGGCCGCATCGGTGATCTCGGCGCCGACCGCGGAATAGGCCTCGTCGGTGACGCTCGCGTTGACGCCGGCGCCCGACTGGATGCGCAGCGTGTGACCTTGCGCCTTGAGCTTCTTAGCTGTCTCGGGGGTGACGGCCACACGCGTCTCCCCGGCCGCCGTTTCGAGCGGAACCCCAATCAACATGAAAGCCTCCTCGGCGCTTTGCTTCGCGTTGCGATTGAATCTGCAAACGGCCGCCGCAATTGTTGCGCCGGCGACAGGCAGACCGAAATTCGCCAGAGCTTACACAAACCGCAGCCGCTTCCGGTTGCGCTGCATCGGCCTAATTAGGGTTGGGCTACCATTTCGCCGATGACCGAGCGTTGGAAACCGAGTGTCACCGTAGCGGCGATCATCGAACGCGATGGCCGCTTTCTGCTCGTCGAAGAGCGCACCGTCGAAGGCCTGAAGCTGAACAATCCGGCCGGCCACCTCGACCCGGGCGAGTCGCTGCAGCAGGCGGTCGTGCGCGAGACGCTCGAGGAGACGACCCGCCAGTTCAGCCCCGATCGGCTGGTCGGCGTCTACCTGTACCGCTTTCGCCGGCCCGCTGCCGACGAGGACATGACCTATCTGCGCTTCGCTTTCGGCGGCACCATCGGCGACCCCGATCCGGCGCGCACGCTCGACACCGGCATCGTTCGCACGCTGTGGATGAGCTTGACTGAAGTGCGCGAGAGCCGCGATCGGCACCGCAGCCCGCTGGTGCTGCAATGCATCGAGGACTTCGTCGCCGGCCGCCGCTATCCGCTCGACTTGTTGGACTGCAACGCCAGCGTCTACGCAAGCGACAGCAAAGTTTGACGCTGTAATGAGCTTCGCACAGTGCGAAGCTCGCTAAGCTGCCGCGCATGAGAGTGTCCGAGCTCGCAAAGCGCACCGGCGTGTCGGCGCACCGGCTGCGCCGCTACGAAGACCTGGGGCTGATCCGCGCCGAGCGGCAGCGCTCGGGCTACCGCGAATTCGCCGAGCGCACGGCGCGCGAAGTGACCTTAATCGCGATGGGCCGCGACCTCGGCTTTTCGCTGAAGGCGATCGCCGACATGCTGCCGCGCTACCGCGCCGGCACGCTGACCATCGACGAAATGATCGTCACGATGCGCCAGCGGATCGACGAAGTCGACGCGGCGATCGCCGAGCAGCAGGCGTTGCGCCGAAAGCTCGTCTCGCACATCGGCTGGTTCAAGCAGCGCGAGCGCAAGGCGCGGTCGCCGTCTCCGTTTCCGTCCACCAAAAAGGCTTCCCGATGAACCCACCCACTGCCCCGATGGCCGATCAAATTCGCCATGCCGTGCTCGCGATGCCGGTCGCCCAAGCGCTGCAGCTGCAGTTCGTTCGCATCGAAGCGGGCGACGTCGAGCTCGAGTTGCCGATCAGCGAGACCTTCAGCTTTCGCCCCGGCCAGCTGCAGGCGACCGCGATCTTCGCCGCCGCCGACTTCGCTGCGGTGGCCGCCGCCGGCACCTTGCTCGCGCCGGGCTGGATCAACGCGACGATCGACGCGACGCTGAAGATCGTCGGCCCCGCCCGCGGCCGCCGGTTGCGCGCACGCGGGCGCGTCGTCGACGCCGGCAAGCTGCTGACCGTCTGCGCCGCCGAGGTCTACGCGGTCGACGCCGACGATCACGAGACCTTGTGCGCAACGCTGCTCGGCACCGCACGCAACATCAACACCGCGCCGCCTCACTAAAATCGTTTGATGGCGAAGCAACGGGTGGTCGTGGGTCTGAGCGGCGGCGTCGATTCCGCGGTCTCGGCCCACCTGCTGAAGACTCAGGGCCACGAGGTCATCGCGATCTTCATGAAGAACTGGGAAGACGATGACGACGACGAGTACTGCTCGTCGCGCCAGGACTTCATCGACGCGGCGAGCGTTGCCGACGTGCTCGGCATCCCGATCGAGCATGTGAATTTCGCCGGCGACTACAAGGACCGCGTGTTCGCCGAGTTCTTGCGCGAGTACCAGGCCGGCCGCACGCCGAACCCTGACGTGTTGTGCAACGCCGAGATCAAATTCAAGGCCTTCCTCGACCATGCAATGCGACTCGGCGCCGACACGATCGCGACAGGTCACTACGCGAGAGTGCGCGAGCGATCAGGCCGCTTCGAGCTGCTGAAGGGCCTCGACCCGCTGAAGGACCAGAGCTACTTCCTGCACCGGCTCACCCAGTCGCAGCTCGCGAAGACGCTGTTCCCGGTCGGCGAACTGAAGAAGACCGAGGTGCGCCGGATCGCCGCCGAGATCGGACTGCCGAACGCGAAGAAGAAGGACTCGACCGGCATCTGCTTCATCGGCGAGCGGCCGTTTCGCGAGTTTCTCAATCGCTACCTCGCGAACACGCCGGGACCGATCGAGGACGACCGCGGCCGCGTCGTCGGCGAGCATGTGGGCTTGAGCTTCTACACGCTCGGCCAGCGCAAAGGAATCGGCATCGGTGGGCTCAAGCCGCGCGGTGCAGCCAAGGGGGGGAGCGAACACGCGCCGTGGTTCGTCGCGCGCAAGAACATGGCGGCCAACACCCTGTATGTCGTGCAAGGCCACGATCACCCGTGGCTGCAATCGACCGCGCTGAGCGCCGACGATGCGAGTTGGGTCGCAGGCAGCGCGCCGCCCGCCGCACTGCTCGCGGCGAAAACGCGCTATCGCCAATCCGACGCGGTCTGCGAGCTCGGCGACGCGGCCGATGACGCCTTCGCACTTCGCTTTGGCGACGCGCAATGGGCTGTCACGCCGGGGCAGTCGGCGGTGCTGTACGACGGCGAGGTCTGCTTGGGCGGCGGCGTCATCGCGTCGGCGCATTGAATTCAACCCAAGGAGCGAACATGTCCGACTACGTCGCCACCGTTCACTGGCAACGCCACGACGAGAGCTTCACCGACAACCGCTACAGCCGCCGCCACGCGTGGCACTTCGACGGCGGCGTGACGGTACCGGCGTCGTCGGCGCCGCAGTCGGTGCCGCCCCCCGGCTCGGACCTCAGCTGCGTCGACCCCGAAGAAGCCTTCGTCGCCTCGTTGTCGAGCTGTCACATGCTGTGGTTTCTCGCGCTCGCCGCGAAAGACGGCTTCATCGTCGACGACTACCGTGACGACGCCGTCGGCGTGATGGCGCGCAACGAGCAGGGGCGCCTCGCGATGACACTGGTGACGCTGCGGCCCGCGGTGCGCTTCAGCGGCGCACGCGAGCCCGACGCGGCCGCGCTGAATGCGCTGCATCACCGCGCCCACGAAGCCTGCTACATCGCCAACTCGGTCAGGACCGACATTCGCTGCGAACCCGTCACCCCTCACTGAAGCGACGCGATGTATCAACCTTCTCATTTCGAAGAGACCCGGCTCGACGTGCTGCACGGCCTGATTCGCGCCCACCCGCTTGCGGCCTTCGTCGCGCTCGGCGACGGCGAGCTGATCGCCAACCACATGCCGCTGTTGATCGATGCGAGCCACGGCCCGCATGGCACGCTGCACGGTCATGTCGCGCGCGCCAACCCGCTGTGGCAGCGCTTGTCGGCGGCGAGCGCGCCGGCGATCGCGATCTTCCAAGGGCCGCAGGCTTACATCAGCCCGTCGTGGTACCCGAGCAAACACGCCGACGGCAAGGCGGTGCCGACCTGGAATTACGCCGTCGTGCATGCGCACGGCGAGCCGCGCATCGTCGACGACGCCGACTGGCTGCTCGCCCATGTGACGGCACTGACGACGCAGCAGGAGGCGGGCCAGGCACTGCCGTGGGCGGTGAGCGATGCGCCGCGCGATTTCATCGATCGGATGCTCGGCGCGATCGTCGGCATCGAAATGCCGATCGCGCGCATCGAGGGCAAGTGGAAGGTGAGTCAGAACCGGCCATTCGCCGATCGGCTCGGCGTCGCCGCCGGCCTCGAGTCGCGCCCCGACGCGCTCTCCCATGCAATGGCCGCGCTGGTGATGGAGCGCGCGACGCGCTGAAGCATCAGGCGACAGTCGCCGATTCGAGCAGGCGCCGCAGCACTTCGAGCAAGCGGTCGGCCGCCACCGGCTTGACGAGGTGCTCGTCGAATTGCGCCTGCAATGCACGCACTCGATCGGGCTCGCGGCCGTAGCCGGTCAGCGCGACCAGCCGCAAGCGCGGCACGCGCGAGTCGGCGCGCAGACGCCGCGCCAGCTCGTAGCCGTCCATGCCGGGCAGGCCGATGTCGACCATCGCGAGCTCGGGCATGAAGCTGTCGACCAGCGCCAGCGCGGCCGCGCCGTCGGGCGCGGTGCGCACCTCGTAGCCGACATCGCGCAACAGCTGCGCGAGCGTCTCCGCCGCATCGACGTTGTCGTCGACGACGAGGATGCGGCCGCTGCAACGCGTCACCGGTGCCGCTTCGATCGCGGCGATGGGGATCACGCCGCTGCTGTTCGCCGCCGGCAACCGCACTGTGAAGACGCTGCCGCGGCCGCTGCCGTCGCTCGCCGCGCTGACGCTGCCGCCGTGCATGTGCACCAGCGTCTTGACGATCGCGAGCCCGAGGCCCAAGCCGCCGGCATGGCGATCGAGCGGCTGCTCGCCTTGCATGAACAGATCGAACACATGGCTCAGCAACTCGGGCGCGATGCCGCTGCCCTCGTCTTCGACGACGACCTCCACCAGGCCATCGCGTTCGCGCAGGCGCAGCGCGATGCGGCCGTCGGCCGGCGTGAACTTGGCGGCGTTGCCGAGCAGGTTGCACAGCACCTGCGTCAGGCGCACCGCGTCGCCGACGACCCACAGCGGCTCGCCCGGCAGGTCGACCTCGATCGAGCGCGCACGCTGTTCGAGCGCCGGCTGCGTGAGCTCGAGCGAACGCGCGACGACTGCGTTCATGTCGACGCGCTCGTGCTGCAACGTGATCTTGCCCTTGGTGATGCGTGACACGTCGAGCAAGTCGTCGACCAGCCGCCGCAGATGCGCGACCTGCCGTTCGATGATGCTGCGCTCTTTCACGCTCGCCGCGTCGCCGCGCCGCGCCATCAAGTGCAGCGCGGTGACGATCGGCGCGAGCGGGTTGCGCAACTCATGGCCGAGCATCGCGAGAAATTCGTCCTTCACCCGATTCGCCGTCTCGGCCTGCGCTCGCGCGGCTTGCGCATCGGCCACCGCATGCT
>VBCQ01000351.1 GCA_005882155.1 Betaproteobacteria bacterium | reverse complement strand
CCCTTGCCGGCGACGAGGATCACGTCGCGCGGTGTCGCGCCTTGCACGGCATGCGCGATCGCGGCGCGGCGGTCCTCGATGACTGTCGGCGCGTTCCCCGCGTCCATGCCGGCGACGATTTGCTCGAGGATCAGCGCCGGCGATTCGTGGCGCGGGTTGTCGCTGGTGACCACCGCATGCTGCGCGAGCTTCTGCGCGACGGCGCCCATCAGCGGGCGCTTCGTCGCGTCGCGGTTGCCGCCGCAACCGAACACGCACCACAGCTCGCCGCCGCGCGCGCGGGCGAGCGGCTGCAACGCGAGCAACGCTTTCTCGAGTGCATCGGGCGTGTGCGCGTAGTCGACGACGACCTCGGGGCCGTCGCCGGCGAACGCGACACGCTGCATGCGGCCGGGCACCGGCGTGAGCTGCGTGCAGACGCGCGCCGCGTCGGCGAGCGGAACGCCGAGCGCGCGCAGCCCGCCGATCACCGCGAGCAGGTTGGCGACGTTGTAGTCACCGATCAGCCCACTGCGCACCGCAGCATGGCTCGCGCCTTCGTGGACGGCGAACGCGAGGCCGCTGTCGGCATAGTCGATGTGCTGTGCTCGCAGCCGCGCGTCTCGCTGCGACGAGTAGGTCCACAGGTCGAGCGCGCCCGGCTCCAGGTGCCGCGCCAATGCGGCGCCCTGCTCGTCGTCGAGATTGATCACCGCGGCGCTCATGCCGCGCCACTGGAACAGCTGCGACTTCGCGACCCAGTAAGCCGTCATCGAGCCGTGATAGTCGAGGTGGTCCTGCGTGAAGTTGGTGTACAGCGCAACGTCGATGTGGGTGCCGGCAAGGCGATGCTCGACGATGCCGATCGACGAGGCTTCGAGCGCGCAGGCGGCGAAGCCGTCGTCGACGAAGCGCTTGAGCGCGGCTTGCAGCATCACCGGGTCGGGGGTGGTGAGGCCGGTGAAGGTGATGGACTCTGCGGCTTCGACAAGCTCAGCCGGGCCCTTCGATACCTCAGGGCGAACGGATTTAGGAGCAACAGGAGGCTCGCCGATGCCCAAGGTGCCAATCACACCACAACGCTGTCCGAGCGCGGTCAGTGCCTGCGCGGTCCACCACGCGGTCGATGTCTTGCCGTTGGTCCCCGTCGTCGCGATGACCTTCAGTCGCTCGCTCGGTGAGCCCATGAAGCGGCTCGCGAGAGGGCCGGTGATGGCCTTCAGCCCGTGCATTGCGGCGACGCGCTCGTCGTCGCCGAAGCCAAACGCGTCGACGCTTTCCGCTTCGACCAGGCACGCGACGGCTCCAGCGGCGAGCGCCGCGGCAACGAACTTGCGACCGTCCTGTGCGTAGCCCGGCCAGGCGATGAATGCGTCGCCCGGCTTCACGCTGCGGCTGTCGGTCGCGAGCGCGCGCACGCCGCGCTGCGCGAGCCAGGCCAGCGCATCGGCGATCGACGGGATCAAGCGCAACGCCATCAGAAGCTCTCTTCCTCGGCTGCGATGTTGTGCGCGACGATCTGCGGACGCACTTCGAGGTCGGGCTGAACGCCGAGCGTGCGCAGCGTCTGCTGCACCACTTCGCTGAACACCGGCGCCGCGACGTCGCCGCCGAAATACTTGCCCGCGGTCGGCTCGTCGACCATTACCGCGACGACGATTCGCGGGTGGTTGATCGGCGCCATGCCGACGAACCACGCGCGGTACTTTTTCTCCGCGTAACCCTTGCCTTCTTGCTTGTAGGCAGTGCCGGTCTTGCCGCCGACCGAATAGCCCATCGCTTGCGCCTTCGGTGCGGTGCCGCCGTCGGACGTGACCATGTGAAGCATCTCGCGCACCGCGAGCGCCGTCTTCGGCGACAGCACGCGCAAGCCCGAAGCGGGGTCGGGGCTTCGCACCATCGACGCGGGGATCAGCTCGCCATCGTGCGCGAACACCGAGTAGGCGCGCGCGATCTGAAACAGCGACGCCGACAGGCCGTAGCCGTAGCTCATCGTCGCCTGCTCGATCGGGCGCCAGGTCTTGTAGGGCCGCAGCCGACCGGTGACCGCACCGGGGAACGCAATCTGCGGCTTCTGGCCGAAACCGACCTGCGTGAACAGCTCCCACATCTCGCGCGGCTGCATCTGCATCGCCATCTTCACCGTGCCGACGTTGCTCGACTTCTGGATCACTTCGGCCACCGTCAGCGCGCCGTGCGGATGCGCGTCGCGAATCGTCGAGCCGGTGATGTTCAAGTAGCCGGGTGCCGTCTGGATCACCGTGTTCGGCGTCACGCGGCCCGACTCCATCGCCCACGCAGCGATGAACGGCTTCATCGTCGAGCCGGGCTCGAAGGTGTCGGTCAGCGCGCGGTTGCGCAGCTGCGCGCCGCTCAAATTGCGGCGATCGGCCGGCGTGAAGCTCGGGTAATTCGCGAGCGCGAGCACTTCGCCGGTCTGCGCGTCGAGCACGACGACGCTGCCGGCCTTCGCATTGTGCTCGGCGACCGCGTCGCGAATGCGCTGATACGCGAAGAACTGCACCTTCGAGTCGATCGACAGCTCGATGTCGCGGCCGTCGACCGGCTGCACGCTGTCGCCGATGTCTTCGACGACGCGACCGAGCCGGTCCTTGATGACGCGGCGCGTGCCGTCGCGGCCCGACAAGTCGGTCTGGAACGCGAGCTCGATGCCCTCTTGGCCGTGGTCCTCGACGTTGGTGAAGCCGACGACGTGCGCCGCCGCTTCGCCTTCGGGGTACTTGCGCTTGTATTCGCGCACCTGGTGCACCCCCTTGACGTTGAGCGCGAGCACATCCTTCGCGACCTGCTCGTCGACTTGCCGGCGCAGCCAAACAAAGTTCGGGTTGTCGTCGAGACGATCGTCGAGTTCCTTGGCTGTCATGCCGAGCAGCTTGGCGAGTTGCCGCCGTGCGCCTTTGTCGGCGTCGAAGTCTTTCGGGATCGCCCACAGCGACGGCGCCGGCACGCTGGCCGCGAGGATCAGGCCGTTGCGGTCGATGATTCGGCCGCGGCTCGCCGGCAGGTCGAGCGTGCGTGCGTAACGGATCTCGCCTTGCTTCAGGAAGAACGGCGCGCCGACGATCTGCACATAGATTGCGCGGCCGAGCAGCACGCAAAAGCCCAGGCCGACCATCGCGACCAGCAGCTTCGAGCGCCACGGCGGCGTCTTCGATGCGAGCAGCGGGCTGCTCGAATAGTTGACGCTGCGCACGCTGTTGGCGCCGCTCATCGGGCGCTTCTTCTCCATGCCGTCGACCCAGTTCACTTGGTCACTCCCGACGCGGTGAGCGAGTAGCTGACGTACTGGGTGATGGCCGGCGTCGCGGTACGCATCGCGAGCCTCTCGCGCGCCATCTTCTCGACGCGCAGCGGCGTGGCCTGCGACTGCTTCTCGGCCTTCAGCCGCTCATGCTCGATGTCGAGCTGGCGCTCTTCGCCTTGCGCGCGGTCGAGCTCGCCGAACAGATGTCGCGCGTCGTACGAGACGCGCACCAGGTACACGCTGCTCGCGAGCAGCATGATCAGCAAGACGACGTTCACGCGGGTCATACAACGGCCTCGACACTGGTGCGTTCCGCCACCCGCATGATCGCCGAACGCGCGCGCGGATTGGCGCGCAATTCGGTTTCGCCGGGTTTCACGCGGCCGAGTGCGTGCAGCCGCGTCGGCACCGCGGGCGCGAACGGCGCACGGCGGTCGAACGTGCTTTTGCTTTCGCGCGCGATGAAGGTCTTCACGATCCGGTCTTCGAGCGAATGGAAACTGATGACGACCAGGCGCCCACCCGGCGCGAGCAACGCGAGCGACGCGCTCAAGCCTTGTTCGAGCTCCTCAAGCTCGGCGTTGACGAAAATCCGAAGAGCTTGAAATGTGCGCGTTGCAGGATCCTGGCCCGGTTCGCGGGTTTTGACCGCACGAGCCACGACTTCGGAAAGCTGCCCTGTGGTTCGAACAGGGTTCCCGCTTTCGCGCCGAGCAACAAGCGCCTTTGCAACCTGTAGAGCAAACCGTTCTTCCCCATAGTCACGAATCACCTCCGCGATGTGGCGCTCGTCGGCGCGGGCCAGAAAGTCCGCGGCGCTTTCGCCACGGGTGGTGTCCATGCGCATGTCCAGCGGACCGTCGAAGCGGAAGCTGAAACCCCGCTCGGGGTTGTCGATTTGCGGCGACGACACGCCCAGGTCGAGCAGCAGCCCGTTCACCCGCGTGACGCCGAGAGACGCGAGCAAGGGCACCATCTGGCCGAAGCTCGTGTGATGGATGGAAAAACGCGGGTCATCGACCCGCGTGGTACCCGACGTCGCGGCGGCGACTGCGTCGGGGTCCCGGTCGATCGCGACCAGGCGGCCCTTCGCGCCGAGCCGTCGCAACAGCGCGCGCGAGTGGCCGCCGCGGCCGAAGGTGCCATCGACATAGAGGCCGTCGACGTCGGTGACGAGTGCATCCACCGCTTCGTTGAGCAGGACGGTGGTGTGTTCGAAATCGTGGGCGGGCGGCTTCATGCGAGCTCAAAAACTGAAGCTCTTCAATTCGTCGGGCATCTCGGAGGCCATCACCTTCGCCTCGTGCTCGGCGTAGCGGGCGGCGTCCCACAGCTCGAAGTGCGTGCCCAGGCCGAGCAGCATCACATCGCGTGTGAGCCCGGCTGCGGCGCGCAGTTCCGGCGCGATCAGCACGCGCGACGAGGCATCGATGTCGACGTCCATTGCGTTGCCGAGGAAGATCCGCTTCCAGCCGCTGGCTGCCATTGGCAGCGCCGCCACCCGCTCGCGAAACCCGTCCCAGGCCGGGCGCGGAAAAATCAGCAGCGAGCCTTCGGGGTGCTTGGTGACCGTGAGCTGACTGACACCCATCGCGGCCAGCACCTCGCGATGACGCGCCGGCATGGCGATTCGCCCCTTGCCGTCCAGCGTCAAGGCCGCAGGCCCTTGAAACACGATGTTCGCCACAAAAACCCACAAAAGTGCACTTAGCTGCACTGTAGCTCATGGGATGAGCCGGGTCAACGAAATGTGTAAAGAAAAATCAATGGAATCAAGCACTTAGCGGTGATTTCTCACGGACCCTTTGGGCCGAAAAATCGTTTCAAAAAGAAGGACTTGCAACCGGCACTGAAAGTGTTGGGTGAGCTTTCGGCTCACTCGGCCGACGCGGACCGCTCGTTCGCGGCACAGTGTTTGCCGCTTTGTCGGCCGGGATTGACCCAGGAGTCGCAACATGCCGCCATCCGTCCGCAAAGGCCAAGCGCCAGCCCCGCACACGCGAGAAGTTTTCCGCGAGCGCTTTCTGCAGGACGTCGATCGGCTCGAGGCCATCGCGTGGCAGGCCTTCACCGACAGTCGCAAAGCGCCGAGCACGCGCAAGGCCGGGCCCGGCTTTGCCGACCCGAACTACGAGCTCTCGACGGAATGGCTCGAAACGCGTCAACGATTGAAGAATGCGCAGGACCGCTGGAGCCAGCCGCAGACGCCGTCGCGGGTGCTGCTGATTTGCGGTGCATCTCGCAACGACGGCACTTGCCCGGGCGAAATCTCCAAGACTTATCGACTGACGAAAACGGCTCGCGACACGCTGAGCGGCGAAGGCATCGAGGCAGACCTTCTCGATCTAAGCCTGCTCACGTCGGACTACAAGCGACGCATCCATCCGTGCAAGGCGTGCGTGTCCACCGCGATGCCGCTGTGCCACTGGCCCTGCAGTTGCTATCCGAATCACGCGCTGGGCCAGGTCGGTGACTGGATGTCGGAAATCTACGAGCGATGGGTGTCCGCGCACGGCGTGCTGTTGGTCACCCCGGTCTACTGGTACCAGGTGGCGAGTCCGCTCAAGCTGATGATGGACCGCCTGGTGTGCGCCGACGGCGGCAATCCCGACCCGACCAGCACGCACGGCAAGGATCCGCA
Source organism: Betaproteobacteria bacterium (assembly GCA_005882155.1). GTDB lineage: Bacteria > Pseudomonadota > Gammaproteobacteria > Burkholderiales > Burkholderiaceae_C > Albitalea. The sequence continues at coordinate 3,647 of VBCQ01000351.1, read as the reverse complement.
GAAGGCGAAGGCGCTCGAGCTGCAGGGCTGGCCGTATCCCAAGCATCTGGCAGGACGTGCGTATGGCGTGGTCGTGCACGGCGACGTGTCGGGCATCGAGCCCGTTCGCCACGCGCTGTGCGACTGGCTGGACTGGATGGGCCTGATCGACTCGGGTGCGAAGAGTCAGCTCGACCGCTTCATCGGCTACTACGAGCCGTACGCCACCAGCCACGAGGCGCTCGACCGTGACGCCGGCGTGCAGGAAGAGGTGCGCAACGCCGCGCGCGCCGTCGCAGCCGCGGTCAAAGAATTGCGCGCTGGTCGGCTCAGCGACCCCGATCGCGATCTGCGCTCGCCGCGGCCGAAGTGAGTGCCGAACCGGCAGGCCGATGCCCTCACAGCTTGAGAGTTTTTCTCCGCGACGCCCGATGTCCGTTCGCACTGAGCCTGTCAAAGTACCTGCACCATGGGTGGCGAGGCTTCGACAAGCTCAGCCCGAACGGGAATTTGTGGCCTGCGAAGAAAAAACTCGCAGCCTCTCAGTCCTTCTTCTTCGAAGACGATTTGCTCGAGCTCGACTTGCTGCTGGACTTCTTCGGCACCTTGGCGCCTTCCTTGCGCGCCTCGGACAGCCCGATGGCCACCGCCTGAGCCCGGCTCTTGACCGGCTTGCCCGAACGGCCGCTCTTCAGCTGGCCGGTCTTCATTTCATGCATCGACTTCTCGACCTTGTCGGAAGCCTTCTCGCTGTACTTGGCCATGGCGTCTCCAATCGATCAGTTGCCACAACAAGCTGTGCAGCAACCGACGTGCCTGAGCTCGATTCAGCCGAGCGGCGAGACGCCGATCAACCACTGGTGCGCTCGGGCGACGAACAACGCATAGAGCGCGAGCCCGCCGACGACGGCGATCACGTCGTTCATCGGCCGCGGTGGCGCGCCCGGCAACGGGCGCGCCGGACGGCGCTTCAGCGAGATGCGATCGGCGACGGCCCAGACGAGAAAGCCGCCGAACAGCAGCACGTCGGCGAGCGTGCCGTTGGCCAGCAGATGGGCGAAGGCCCACAGCTTCACCGCGGCGAGCATCGGGTGCTTGGTCGCGGCCTTGATGCGGCCCGGCAGATACGCGGCGAGCAGCAGCGGGAACACCGGCAGCATCAGCAGCAACGTGACGTGATGCATCCAGTGCGGCGGCGTGTACAGAACGACAGGCGACTGGCGTGCAATGCCGTAGCCGTAGATCAGCAGCACGAAGCCGACGATTGATGCGACCGAGTAGACACCCTTCCACGGTCGCTCGCCGCGCCGCGCCACCTGGCCGTCGCGCCACGCGGGGGCGAGGATGGACACCGAATGGATGCCGAGAAACAGCACGAGGCCGAGGACGAGCAAGCTCATGGCGATCGGTCCGGAAGTGGAGGCGTGCGCAGTCTAGACCAGCGCCGGTCACATCGACGAGCGTCGCGCTCCTAGCTCCTAGAATCCGCGGTCTCGAAAGAGCTGCCGCATGACAACCATTCCGCTTCCCTCCACATGCGACGTGCTGGTCGTCGGCGCCGGCCCTGCCGGCAGCGCCTGCGCGCAGTGGCTCGCTCGCGCCGGTGTCGATGTCGTGCTCGCCGATCAGCATGCGTTCCCGCGCGACAAGATCTGCGGCGACGGGCTGATCCCCGACGCGCATGCCGCGCTGCGCCAGCTCGGCGTCGCCGACGAGGTCGCCGCGCACGCGCAACGTGTCGGCCACATCGGCTGCGTCGGTCCGATGGGCGGGCGCATCGACGTGCCCGGATCGCTGTCGGTGATCCCGCGCAAGCAACTCGACGACATCTTGTGCCGCGCCGCCGTCGCTGCCGGCGCGAAGCTGCACGCGCCGCTGCGCTTCGAGGCGCCGCTCGTCGAAGCCGACCGCGTCGTCGGCGCTCGACTGAAGACGGCCGACGCCAGCCACGAGATTCGCGCACCGTGGGTCGTCCTCGCGACTGGCGCGGTGCCGCAGGCGCTGATCGCTGCCGGCCTGTGCCAGCGCCGCACGCCGAGCGGCGTGGCGCTGCGCGGCTACGTGAAGAACGACGCGATGGTCGGCCGCATCACCGAGATGGAAGTCGTGTGGCACAAGAGCGTTCGCCCCGGCTACGGCTGGATCTTTCCGTGCCGCGACGGCGTGTTCAACATCGGCGTCGGCGCGTCGCACAGCCACGCGAAGATGGTCGACGGTCACGCCGCATTGCCGCATGTCAACCTGCGCGAGATGTTTGACGCGTTCTGCACGTCGTACGCACCGGCGCGCGCGCTGATGGCGGGCGGCGTGCTGCAAGGCGAGCTGAAAGGCGCGCCGCTGCGCTGCTCGCTCGAAGGCCAGTCTTACGCGCGCGCCGGCTTGCTCGCCACCGGCGAGGCGATCGCGAGCACCTATGCGTTCACCGGCGAAGGCATCGGCAAGGCGATGGAGACCGGCATCCTCGCGGCGCAGGCGCTGTTGCAAGGCCGCGCCGAGCGGCTCGACGAGGCACAGGTCCGCGAACGCTACAACGCCGCGTTGCTTGCGCTGAAACCGCGCTTCGATCTGTACGAACGCGCGAATCGGATCAACGAGCATCCCTGGCTCGCCGACCTGCTGATCTGGCGCGCCAAGCGAAGCCAGCGCATCCTGCGCCGGATGAGCGGCGTGCTCGAGGAAACCAACAACCCGGGGAACCTTGTAAGCATCCGGGGAATTGCCCGGCTGTTCCTGCCGATTCGTTGATCGCCAAGCCCCGCGACGCAAGATCGCTGTAAGCGCGAAGGCGCGAAATCGACGCATTGCCATGGGTCCGCACGATTTCCCCCTCCTCGACACCGACACGCTGGCGTGGGTCGTCGTCACTGCGCTGCTCGTTGCGAGCGCCGTGTGGAACATCGTTCTGCGGCGCGAGCTTCGGCGGCGCCGCCAAGCCGAGGCCGAATCGCTGCAACGCGAGCAGCAGATTCAAACGCTCGCTCATGCGCGCAAGCGCTTCATCGCATACCTCGGCCACGAGATGCGCAATCTGGTCAGCGGCATCTTCGGCACGCTGGCGTTGACCGACGCCGAGCGCCGCCATCTCGACCCGGCACAGCTGAACCGCGCGTTGCGCAACGATGCGCAAGCGCTACTCGACTTGGTCGATGCATCGCTCGACGCGGCGCAGATCGATGCCGGCCGCTTCGCCGTGCGTGCGACGGTCGTCGACGTGGCCGCCTTGCTCGAAGGCATCGCGCTCGCGGCGCAGCCGCAGTTCCAAGGCACCGGCGTGCCCAAGGTCGAGCTCGGGTTTGCGCGCGGCAGCCTGTGGGTCATCGACGGCGTGCGCCTGGCGCAAATCGTTCGCAACCTCGTCTCGAACGCGATCAAGTACGCCGACGGCGCCGACGTTCGCATCACCGCCGACGTCTCGAGCGACCCGATGCAAAGCCGCTTGTGCGTGCGCGTCATCGACGCCGGGCCCGGGCTGACGCCGGCGCAGTGCGAGCGTGCGTTCGACGAGTTCGAGCGTGTCGGCGACTCCGCCGAGATCTCCGGCCGCGGCCTCGGCCTCGCCATCTCATGCCAGCTTGCGCAGGCGATGGGCGGCAAGCTGAGTGTGCGCAGCGAGCCGGGCGTTGGTAGCGTCTTCGCGGTCGCGCTGCCGATCACGCCGGTGTGCGGCC
>VBCQ01000068.1:9347-16192 GCA_005882155.1 Betaproteobacteria bacterium | reverse complement strand
GAATCGATCCAGCTGCTGCAGAAAGTCTTCAAGCTGCGCACCTGCGAAGACACGGTGTTCAACAACCGCACGCGGCCGTGTCTGCTGTACCAGATCAAGCGCTGCTCCGGACCGTGCGTCAACTACATCTCGAGCGAAGACTATGCGCGCGACGTCGGCCACGCCGAGCGGTTTTTGCTCGGCGAGCAGCAGCAGGTGATGGACGCGCTGCAGGCGGAAATGATGGCGCACGCCGAGGCGCTGCACTTCGAGCAGGCCGCCGACATTCGCGATCAGCTCGGCGCCTTGTCGCGCGTGCTGCATCAGCAGGCGGTCGAGGACAACACCGGAGTGACGACGAAAGATGCCGACATTCTCGCGGTGAAGATGCAGGGCGGCCGCGCCTGCGTGAATCTTGCGATGGTGCGCGGCGGCCGTCACCTCGGCGACCGGCCGTACTTCCCGACCCATGTCGATGACGCGACCGCGCTGACCGATGTCGAGAACGGCGAACCCGACGCGTCGGCGGCGCCGGAAGTGCAGGTGCTCGAAGCCTTCATCGCGCAGCACTACCTCGAAGGCGGCGTGCCGCCGCTGCTGGTGCTGAGCCATGCGGTCGACAAGGCGCTGATCGAGGCCTTGTCCTTGCAAAGCGGGATCAAGGTCACCGCGCAGCACCAGCCGCGCGAGCCGCGTCGCGCCTGGCTCGACATGTGCATCAAGGGCGCCGAGATCAAGCTCGCGCAACTGCTCGCAGAAGAGGGCTCGCAGCATGCGCGCACGCGGGCGCTGGTCGAGGCGCTCGACATCGCGGTCGACGACATCGACACTTTTCGCATCGAGTGTTTCGACATCAGCCACACGGCCGGCGAGTCGACGCAGGCATCGTGCGTCGTGTTCGAGAACCACAAGATGCAGAGCTCGCAGTACCGCCGCTACAACATCGAAGGCATCACCGGCGGCGACGATTACGCTGCGATGCGCCAAGTGCTGACACGCCGCTACGGCAAGCTCGCCGCGGCCACCGAGCAGGGCACCGCGCGCTTGCCCGACCTGGTGCTGGTCGACGGCGGTCGCGGCCAGGTCAGCATGGCGCGCGAAGTGTTCGAAGAGCTCGGTCTCGACCTCGGGCTGATCGCCGGCGTCGAAAAAGGCGAGGGCCGCAAGGTCGGTCTCGAAGAGCTCGTCTTCGCCGACGGCCGCGACAAGGTCTACCTCGGCCGCGACTCCGCCGCGCTGATGCTCGTCGCGCAGATTCGCGACGAGGCGCATCGCTTCGCGATCACCGGCATGCGGGCGCGCCGGGCGAGCGTGCGAACGGGAGGCAGCCGGCTCGAAGAGATCCCCGGCGTCGGGCCGAAGAAACGCGCCAAGCTGCTGCAGCGCTTCGGCGGTGTCCGCGGCGTGGCCAGCGCCAGCGTTGAGGACCTGTGCACCGTCGATGGTGTGTCACACGATCTTGCCGAGGAGATTTACCGTGCCTTGCATTGAATCGCGTTCGAAGTTGCGGATGATGTTGGCGTTGACCGTTGCGTTGAGCGCTTGCGCATCGCGCGCGCCGCCGCCGGCACCTACCGTGACGTCACCAAGCACCGCAACCAAAGCCTTGCCGGCCGGCACCGCGAAGCTCGCAGCGCCCTACACCGTCCGCAGCTGGAGCGACGTGCGCCTGCAGGCCGCACGCCGCCTCGTCGCTGCCAACCCAGGCGGCACTTACACCGGCGCGGTGCCCGACATGCTGCTCGCGATTCCGGTGCTCGAGGTCGAGCTGAACGGCGACGGCAGCATCCGCCGCATCGACGTGCTGCGCACTCCGACTCAGGCAAAGGACACGGTCCAGCTCGCGATCGACGCGATGCGCCGCGCCGCGCCGTTCGGCGACGTGTCGCGATTGCCTAGGCCGTGGAAATTCAGCGAGACCTTCCTCTTCGACGACGAGCGCAAGTTCAAGCCGCGGACCCTCGACGAATAGCGGAGTCGGCTCGCGTTGAAGACTTCGGCAACAATGCCGGCATGTTCTTCAACCTCCCGACCCTGTTGACCTGGGCGCGCATCGTCGCGATTCCACTCATCGTCGGGGTGTTCTACCTCGGGTTGGACGACCCGATGCGCAACCTGATCGCGACGGTGCTGTTCATCGTCGTCGCGCTGACCGACTGGGCCGACGGCTTCCTCGCGCGCAAGCTGAACATGACCTCGTCGTTCGGCGCGTTCCTCGATCCGGTGGCCGACAAGTTCCTCGTCTGCGCGGCCTTGCTCGTGCTCGTGCATCTGAATCGATTGCACGCGCTCGTCGCGCTCATCATCATCGGCCGCGAGATCGCGATCTCGGCTTTGCGCGAATGGATGGCGCACATCGGCGCTTCGCGCAGCGTCGCCGTTCACATGCTCGGCAAGGTGAAGACGGTGGTGCAGATGGTCGCGATCCCGTTCCTGCTGTTTCACGGCACGCTGTTCGGACTGATCGACACCCAGCTCTGGGGGACCGTGCTGATCGACATCTCGGCCGTGCTGACCATCTGGTCGATGATTTACTACCTGCAGAAGGCGCTGCCCGAAATTCGCGCCAAGGCGCGATGAGCCTGCATCGTCGCCGAGTTCCGGCGTAACCGTGGAGACGCGCGAGAAGGCGCTGCGGCGCGCGATGCCGTGGGTGTTCGTGTTGATCTGGAGCACCGGCTTCATCGTCGCCCGCCTGGCGATGCCGCACGCGCCGCCGTTCAGCTTTCTGGTCGTTCGCTATGCCTTGTCGGTCGCGTGCTTCGGCGTCTGGATCGCGCTGGCGCATGCCGCCTGGCCGCAGGGCCGCGCGCAATGGCTGCATCTCGCCATCACCGGCACGCTGATCCATGCCGGCTACCTCGGCGGCGTCTGGGCGGCGATCAAGGCGGGCATCGGCGCCGGCACCGTCGCGCTGCTGGTCGGACTGCAGCCGGTGCTGACCGCGCTGTGGATCAGCTCGATCGCCAACGCCGACAAGCGCGACCATGTGTCGATGCGGCAGTGGCTCGGTTTGCTGCTCGGCCTCGTCGGGCTGACGCTGGTCGTCTGGCACAAGCTCGGCGTCGGCGAGGTGACGCCGTGGAACCTGTCGCTCGCGATCGTCGCGCTGTTGTCGATCACCGTCGGCACGCTGTACCAGAAGCGATTCGTCGCGCCGTGCGACGTGCGCACCGCCAACACCGTGCAGCTGCTCGCTGCGTTCGTTGTCAGCCTGCCGCTGGCGCTGCTCGAGCGCGAGCCCATCGTCTGGCATCCGGCCTTCATCGGCGCGATGGCGTGGTCGGTGCTCGGCATGACCTTGGGCGGCAGCTCGCTGCTCTATCTGCTGATCCAGCGCGGCGCAGCGACGCAGGTCACGAGCCTGCTGTATCTCGTGCCACCGGTCACCGCGCTGATGGCGTGGCTGACCTTCGGCGAGCCGCTAACCTCGTCGATGGTGCTCGGCATGGCGCTGACCGCCGTTGGCGTCGCGCTCGTGGTTCGCACACCGGTCCGCTAGCAAAGTCCGAGGCCGCACAATCGCGCCATGTTCGAATCCTACGAATCGCGTCGTTTCGCACTCCCTCAAGGCATGGTCATCCGCGGCCGCATCGGGGGCAGCGGTCCGCCGCTGCTGCTCTTGCATGGACACCCGCAGACGCATGTGATGTGGCACCGCGTGGCGCAAGAGCTGGCGCACGACTTCAGCGTGGTCGCGCTCGATCTGCGCGGCTACGGCGACTCGTCGCGGCCGCCCGCCGACGCAGTTCATGCGAGCTACAGCAAGCGCGCGATGGCACAGGACGCCATCGCCGTGATGGCGCAGCTCGGCCACACGCAGTTCGACATCTGCGCCCATGACCGCGGGGCTCGCGTCGCCCACCGCCTCGCCCTCGATCACCCGCAGCGCGTGCTTCGCATGATGCTGCTCGATATCGCGCCGACGCTCGCGATGTACGAAGGCACGACCGAGGCGTTCGCCCGCGCCTACTGGCACTGGTTCTTCCTGATCCAGCCGCCGCCCTTGCCCGAGCGCCTGATCGAGAGCAACCCGACCGCCTACTTGCGCACTGCGATGGGCCGTCGCCACGCCGGCCTCGGCGCTTTCGATCCGCAGGCGATGGGCGAGTACGAGCGCTGCATCGCGCAGCGCGGCAGCGCTACCGCGATCTGCGAGGACTATCGCGCCTCGGCGTCGATCGACCTCGACCATGATCGCGCCGACCGCGCGGCCGGCGTGCGCGTGGTCGCGCCGCTGCGCGTGCTGTGGGGAGCGCATGGCACGGTGGCGCACTGCTTCGACGTGCTGGAGCTGTGGCAGGCCGCGGCGACGCAGGTCGCCGGCCGCCCGCTCGATTGCGGCCACTACATCGCCGAGGAACAGCCGCTCGCCTTGCTGGGCGAGATGCGGCAGTTCTTCAAGCAAGGAGTCAACGAATGACGACCCATCGCATTGCCGTCATCGCCGGCGACGGCATCGGCCGCGAAGTGATGCCCGAAGGCCTGCGCGTTCTCGAAGCCGCCGCGAGCCGCTTCGGCATCGAGCTGAAATTCGACCACTTCGACTTCGCGAGCTGGGACTACTACGAGCGTCACGGCCAGATGCTTCCAGACGACTGGAAGGCGCGCATCGGCAGTCACGATGCGATCTTCTTCGGCGCGGTCGGCTGGCCGCAAAAGATACCCGACCATGTGTCGTTGTGGGGCTCGCTGCTCAAGTTCCGCCGCGAGTTTGACCAGTATGTCAACCTGCGGCCGGCGCGGCTGATGCCGGGCGTGCGCTCGCCGCTGGTCAAGCGCGACGGGCGGCCGCTCGCACCCGGTGAGATCGACATGCTGATCGTTCGCGAGAACACCGAGGGCGAGTACTCGAGCATCGGCGGGCGCATGTACGAAGGCACCGAGCGCGAGATCGTGATCCAGGAGACGGTGATGTCGCGCGTCGGCGTCGACCGGGTGCTGAAGTTCGCGTTCGAGCTTGCGCAGTCGCGGCCGCGCCGCAAGCTCACGTCGGCGACGAAATCGAACGGCATCTCGATCACGATGCCGTACTGGGACGAGCGCGTCGAGGCGATGGCCCAGGCGTACCCGCAGGTCAGCGTCGACCGCTTCCACATCGACATCCTCACCGCTCACTTCGTGCAACGGCCGCAAGCCTTCGACGTCGTCGTCGCGAGCAACCTGTTCGGCGACATCTTGAGCGACCTCGGGCCGGCCTGCACCGGCACGATCGGCATCGCACCGTCGGCCAACCTGAACCCGACGCGCCAGTGGCCGTCGCTGTTCGAGCCGGTGCATGGGTCGGCGCCCGACATCGCGGGGCGCGGCGTCGCCAACCCGATCGGGCAGATCTGGTCGGGCGCGATGCTGCTTGACTTTCTCGGCGAACGTGCCGCGCACGACGCGATCCTGCGTGCGATCGAAGCAGCGCTCGAGCCCGCGTCGGGCGCTCCACGCACGCCCGATCTCGGCGGCGACGCGAGCACGATCGACGTCGGCCGGGCAATCGCAAACGCGCTGTGACAGGGGCGCGTGAACTATGCCCGGGTCGATGCGTTGTCAAGCGAGGAAGCACGCGCGCGACCCACAAATGACAGCAGGTGATTACGCATAGAATCCGCTTCCGCGCTTGACACTGGAGGGTCGCACGGCTGTAATCAAATCGACCCGTGACGCCCACCAACGCGCGGCCAATCACCATCCAGAATCCTTGTGAGACACCTTTGAGAGGGGGTACCTTCGTGAACAAATCCGAATTGATCGAGCACATCGCCAAGCAGGCCGATATTTCCAAAGCGGCAGCCACGCGTGCGCTCGAAGCCCTGATCGGCGGCGTGAAGACAACGCTGAAGAAGAACAACAGCGTGTCGCTGGTGGGCTTCGGTACCTTCAGCGTTAGCAAGCGCGCCGCACGTGCCGGCCGCAACCCGCGAACCGGCGCCACGATCAAGATCAAGGCGGCGAAGGTGCCGAAGTTCCGCCCCGGCAAGGCGCTCAAGGACGCAGTCAACTGACCGCATGACCCGGGTGCTTAGCTCAGCTGGTAGAGCGGCGCCCTTACAAGGCGTAGGTCGGGGGTTCGAGCCCCTCAGCACCCACCACCTCGACAGGCTTGCACACTCGGTATCGTGTGAACCGCTCGGCTAGAATCCCGGCAAGCCCCATCCCGCAAAGGCGAACCTCGGTTCGCCTTTGTCGCTTTTGCAGCGAGCTGCTGCAGCGCACTGCGCGTTGCAAGAATTCCGGCTCATCGTTCGAGGCCTTCGATGTTTGATTTCGTCCGCACGCACACCCGCTTGTTCCAGTTCGTTCTGGTGCTGTTGATCTTTCCGTCGTTCGTCTTCTTCGGCATCCAGGGCTACAGCCGATTCACCGGCGGCGAGAACACCGCGGTTGCGAAGGTCGCCGGCCGCTCGATCACGCAGGCCGAGTGGGACAACGCGCATCGCAACCAGATCGAGCGCTATCGGCGCCAGATGCCCGGCGTCGACGTGAAGCTGCTCGACACTCCTGAGCTGCGACAGCAGGCGCTCGAAGGCCTCGTCCGCGATCACGTGTTGCGGGCAGCGGCCGACAAGCTCAACCTGACGACGACCACTGACCGCTTGCTGCGGCTGTTCAAGACCGATCCGCAGTTCGCGCCGTTGCGGGATCCCGATGGCTGGATCAACAAAGACGCGCTGAGCGCGATGGGCATGACGTCCGAGATGTTCGTCGAGCGGCTGCGCCAGGACCTGTCGGTGCGCCAGGTGCTGCAAGGCATAGCCGGCACGGTGTTCGCGACCAACGCCGTCACCGGCGCTGCGCTCGACGCGTTCTTTCAGCAGCGCGAATTGCAATTGCAACGCTTCGATGCGAAGGACTATGCGGCGAAAGTCAACGTG
>VBCQ01000068.1:0-9324 GCA_005882155.1 Betaproteobacteria bacterium | reverse complement strand
TCAGCGTCTCCGAAGAAGACCTGCGCAAGTACTACACCGAGAACGAGAAGCGCTACAGCACGCCCGAGGAGCGGCGCGCGAGCCACATCCTCGTCAAGGCCGACAAGGGCGCGCCAGCTGCAGAACGCGCTAAAGCCAAGGCCAAGGCCGAGGCGCTGCTCGCCGAGCTGAAGAAGAACCCGGCGGCGTTCGCCGAGCTGGCGCGCAAGAACTCCGACGATCCCGGCTCGGCCGAGCGCGGCGGCGACCTCGACTTCTTCGGCCGCGGCGCGATGGTCAAGCCGTTCGAAGACGCTGCGTTTTCGCTCAAGCCGGGCCAAATGAGCGGCATCGTCGAGAGCGACTTCGGCTACCACATCATCCAAGTCACGGCCGCGCGCGGCGGCGAGAAGCGCAGCTTCGAAGCGGTGCGCCCCGAGCTCGAAGACGAAGTTCGGCGCCAGCTCGCGCAGAAGAAGTTCGCCGAAGTGGCGGTCGACTTCACCAACCTGGTCTACGAGCAGGCCGACAGCCTGAAGCCGGCGGTCGACAAGTTCAAGCTCGAGTTGCGCAGCGCAAAGAACGTCAAGCGCACGCCGGCGCCGGACGCGACCGGCCCGCTCGCGTCGGCGAAATTCCTCGACGCGCTGTTCGCAAGCGACGCGATTCGCAACAAGCGCAACACCGATGCGGTCGAGACCGGCCCGAACCAGCTGGTCTCGGGGCGCATCGTCCAATACGCCCCGGCGCATCTGCTGCCGCTCGCCGAGGTGAAGGAGCAGGTGCGTGCCAAGGTCGTCGCACTGCAGGCGGCAGCCCTCGCGCGCAAGGACGGCGAGGCGCGCGTCGCCGAGTTGAAGAAAGCGCCGCAGACGACGCTGAGCGGCGAAGCGCAAGCCGTGTCGCGCGCGCAAGCCAAGGACATTGCGCGGCCGGTCGTCGACGCGGTGCTGCGCGCCGACACGAGCAGCTTGCCCGCGGTGGTCGGTGTCGACCTCGGCGAGCAGGGCTATGCGGTGGCGCGGATCAACAAGGTGCTGGGTCGCGACCCGGTCGCCGCTGACGCGACGCGGGCCCAGGCGCAGTACGCGCAAGCCTGGGGCGACGCCGAGGCGCAGGCCTACTACGCGGCACTCAAATCGCGCTTCCGCGTCGAGCTGAAGGAGCGCGCTTTGTCGATCGAAAACGCGGCCAGCAGCGCAGCGAAATAGCCGCGTCGAGACGACGGCGCTGTGCTCATTGCGCGCAGGGCCATCGCATATAATTCGCGCCTCTGCGGTGGCTGTAGCTCAGTTGGTAGAGTCCAGGATTGTGATTCCTGTCGTCGTGGGTTCGAGTCCCATCAGCCACCCCAACCGAATCGACTGACACAACGGCCTGCGAGCGAATCGCAGGCCGTTTTGCTTTGAACGGCGACTCAATCCCGCGCCGAGAATTCGCGGATGATGACGCGGCAGCCGATGCCTTGCGGCGCGAGTTCACGCCACTCGACTTCACCGCCGAGTTGCTTCACGCGCTTGCGCACTCCGCCGAGGCCGAGGCCGTGCGACCAGGCGCGCGGGTTGCGTCCGACGCCGTCGTCGACGACCGACAGGTCGAGGCGGTCGCCTTCCAGCAGGAAGTCGACCTCGACGCGCTGCGCCCGCGAGTGCGCAATGATGTTGCTGACCAGCTCGCGCAGCACGCGCGTCAGCGCCGACCACTGAACAACGCTGAGCAGCACGTCTTCGTCGAAGGCGGCGTTCCAGCCGAGCTCGACATGCGCGGCGGTGAGCCGTTGCGTCAGGTCGGCCTTCCATTCGGCGGCCGCGTGCGACAGCCGATGGTTCGACGCGGCAAGCCCGCGCGTCAACGTCTTCAAGTCTTGCAGCGTGTGCCGCACGTACTCTTCCATCTCGGGCGAATGGGCCTTGTACATCAGCGTCAGCAGACGCGCGCCGATGTCGTCATGCAGGTCCTGCGCGAGCCGCGCGCGCTCTTCGCTGCGGCCTTGCTCGACCGCTTTGTCGAACGCGACCGCGCGGCGCAACTGCTCGACGATGCGGTCGGCCAGGCGCGCGTCTTCCGACGTGAACAAGCGCCGCCCGCGATGGGCGAAGCGCAGCACGATCGATCGAGACGGGTCGACTGCATCGGCCGCACCTTCGCCGTTGAGCTGCGGCACCGGCAGCATCATCGCCGAGCCGTCGGCGACGACACGGATCGCGCTGCTTTCCCTTGGGATCACGACCACCTCGAGCGGCTCGAACAGCTCACGCAGCAGTTGCGACAACAGCTTCGGCGTGCGTTCGGGATGCGCCTCGACTTCGCGCGCGATGCGGTACAGCTGCTCGAACATGCGCTCGGTGGTGATCATGCTGTTGCCGAGCAGCTGGTTCAGGATCCACTGGCGCGCGCCGGCATAGACGCCGAGCGAAAGGAACAGCGACAAGGTCAACGACGCGAACTGGCCGAACGAGAACACCGCGACGAACAGCAGGTCGAGCGAAGTGGCCACCGTGCTGATCGCCGCGAGCAGCGAGAACTCGCGCATGATCTGCTGCGACTTCGACAAGAACGGCACCAGCAGCAGCAGCGACGCGAGGAACACGTACCAGATCATCGAGCCGATCGACGCGATGTTGTGCTGCACGCCGGGCGCATGCTCGGCGGCAGCGAGCGCGAACGTCAGCAGCACCCAGGTTCCGATGGCGACGACGCCGAAGCGGCGCAACACCATCGCGTACGGATGCGGCTCGATGTGATACGACCAGGTCAGCAGGCCGATGGCGAGCGCGCCCAGCACCGACACGCTGCCTTGCGACCACCACCACGGCTGCGACAGCTCGCCTTGCGCGAGCAGCACGATCAGCGCGCCGACGGCGGCCCATGCGGCGGCGGCGATCCAGCCGGTGCCCGGCAGGCGGCGCGGGTGCAGGCAAGTGGCATTGATCATCGCTGCTGCGGTGATCAGATCGAACGCCATTCGCATCGGCATGTCGAGCTGCGGGAACGGCTTGGGCAGTGCGAGCTGCAGCGTCGACTCGACGGCGATGAACGCGAGGTTGCCGGTCTGGCACAGCGACATCACCGCGTACAGCAGGTTGCGCGCCGTCGGCTTGGCGAGCAGCACGACCATTGCCACCAGGTACAGCGCGAGTGCCAGTGCACTCAACAGCCAGAACATGCCGCCCAAGCTCGCGAAGCCGCGGTGCGGCAGGGTCAGCTCGACCATGTCGCCGTCGGAGAAGAACAACTTGACGTGCTGCTGCGAAAGCGCCGCCGAAATCTGCTCGTGCATCGCGCGATGGCGCGCGCGCTCGCTGTCCGACACGAGCCAGCGCGATGAGCGCTGCAGCGCGAGCGCATCGGCCACCGCCACCGACACGTCGCCGCCGACGATGCCGATCAAGGCCTGACCGAGATGGCGCTGCAGCAGTGGGTCGGCCGTGCTCTGCAGCTCGATCTGCCCTTGCGCGTTGGGCCGCCAGGTGGCGTCGATGTGCGGCGGCTCGACGAGCCAACGGGCAAGCAAGAACAAACCCATGCAGCCGAGCAGCGCCGCGCCGACGAGGATGCGCAATCGCCAGCCCATCCAGCGCGTGAGGTTGCGGTCGCCGCTGACGCGGCGCTCGAGCAGCGTCGTGTCGAATGCCGAATCGGCAGCGGCCGCAGACAGCGTCGGCGTCGTCAGGCTCGGCGAGAAGTCGCCGCTCCCGAAGCCCGAAGTGGTGACGGCCATGTCGAAAAGCGCGCAGCGCCCGCCGTGTCGCTTAGGCCCTAAACGAGCCCTTGCTTGCTTGCCAGCACGGCAGCTTCGGCGCGGCTGGACACGTTCAGCTTCTTGTAGATCGACTTGATGTGGTCATTGACGGTGAACCACTTGATGCCCATCAGGCTCGCGATCTCCTTGATCGTGAAGCCCTTGCTCAGATACGTCAGCACTTCGCTCTCGCGCGGCGTCAGGCGCTCGTGATCGAGCGGTGCGCCTTTGCCGAGCGGCATCGGCCGGCTGCTCTGCAAGCCCGACGGCAGCGGCGCGATGCCGGCGTCGCCGCCGGTGACGCCGGCGCCATGGCGGAAGTGGGTCAGCAAGCGGCGCGCGATTGCCGGCGACAGCGGCGGCTGGCCGCGAACGATCTTCTGCAGCTCTTCGACCAGCACCTCGAAGCGGTCTTCCTTCAGCAGATAGCCGTCGGCGCCGCATTGCAAGGCCGGGAACAAATGATCGTCATCGGAATACAGCGTGGTGACGATCTTCGTCGCGGGGTAGCGCGCCAGCTCGGCCAGCAACTCGAGCCCGTTGCCATCGGGCAGCTCGAGATCGACCAGCACCAGCTTGAACGGGTCGTTCGGCGCGACCGCGCTCTGGCCGCTTTGCGTCGCGACATGCCGCCGAGCGGTCTCGAGGTCGCCCGCTTCGGTGATGACGATGGTGTCGCTGAAACTCTCACGCACGACGCGGCACAGAAAGCTGCGCGCGACCGGGTTGTCTTCGACGATCAGTATCTTCACTGCCATGGCCTGCACACCTTCCCTGATGAGAAGTTGATCGTAGCAGTCTGACACTCAAGGTGGTAGCGCAACAGAGGGGGTGAGCGCCCGGGCGAGGCGGGCGTAACGGTCGCGCAAGTCGAGCAGGCGCTCGTTCTTTTGCGCTTCGCTCAGGTGCGGGTCGAGCAGCACCTCGGAGCGCTGCTTGAAGTCTTCGATTTCAAGGACGAACTTGAGCTGCTGGTTGTTCGACGGCTTGAATCCCGCCAGGTCGAACATCTGCTTCAAGCGCAGCTTCTCGCCCGCCGTCTTGCCGTAGCGAAACAGGAAGCCCGTCAGCCGGTTGCGCGTCGACAGTGGCAGGTCCTTGCGCCACAGCAGCGGGTCTTTCGGGATCAGCGCCGACTCCCACAGCACGCGGATCGCCGCGGCGCGCGACGGCTGCGCCACTTTGAGCCGCTGCAGCTCCTCGGTGTTGTAGGTGCCTGCCGCGACCTCACCGCGCAGCACCGCGGCCAACGTTTGCGCGTGGGTGCCTCGAATGAACGGCGTGAAATGCTCTTCGGGCCGGATGCCGCGCGGCACGAACAGCGCGTACGCCGGCATCGCGTGGCCGGAGGTCGACGACACCTCGCCCATCGCGAAGCCGTAGGTCTTCGGCTTGGCGAGCAGCTGATCGATGCTCGTGAGCGGCGAGCCGCGCCGCGTGATGATGATCGCCCGGTAGCCTGGCGAACCGGCCGAGTCGACGAGCTGCGCAAAGACCTCGACGTTGGCCTTCTCGATGCAGTCGAGTGCCGCCTTGTTCGACAGCCAAGCCAGCTGCGCCCGATTGGCGACCAGCGCGTCGATCGCCTCGGCATAGGTGCCGGGGTAGAAACCCTGCACATCGAGCCCGGTGGCGGCGCGCATGTCGGCGAAGAACGGTTCCCACCCGGCGCGCGTTTCGTCGACGGTGGTGGTCGTGATGACGGCGAACACGAGGCTCGGTGCCTGTGCGAACGAGCCTCGCGCGCTATGCAAGGCCGCTGCGGCGAACAACGGTAACTTCAGAAACAGGCGGCGCAATTTCAGACCTCCCCGCGCAATCGCTGCGACGGCGGATTATCGACGCGTCGGCTGCGAGCTCAGCCGTTCGTCAATACCAGCTTGCCGCGCACCTGGCGGCTGCCCATGCGGGTGAAGGCCTGCGGCAAGGCTTGCATCGGCAACTTCTGGTCGATCACCGGCTTGATGCGGCCTTGCACATACCAGCTCGCGAGCTCGGCGAGCGCTTGTGCGTTGCGCTGCGGCTCGCGGCGCGCGAACTCGCCCCAGAACACGCCAACGATCGATGCGCCTTTGAGCAACGCAAGGTTCAGCGGCAGCGCCGGGATGCTGCCCTGCGCGAAGCCGATCACGAGATAGCGGCCGCGCCAGGCGATCGAGCGGAATACCGGCTCGGCCAGGTCGCCGCCGACCGGGTCGTAAACGACGTCGGGGCCCTAGCCGTCGGTCAACGATTTCAATTCGTCGCGCAGCTTGCCGTTCGTGTAGTTGATCGTCGCGTCGGCACCGAGCTCGCGGCACAGCGCGCACTTCTCGTCGCTCGATGCGGCCGCGACGACCTTGGCGCCGACCGCCTTCGCGATCTGGATCGCTGCAGTGCCGACGCCACCCGCAGCGCCGAGCACCAGCACGGTTTCGCCGGCTTTCAGCTGCGCGCGGTCGATGAGCGCATGGTGGGTCGTGCCATAAGTGCAGATGAAGGCCGCGGCGTCGTCGAACGCGAAGCCGCGCGACAGCGGCATCACGAGTTGCGCGTTAACGCAGGCATGTGTCGCGAAGCCGCCCATTCCGCCGAACGCAGCCACCGCATCACCGACCTTGAGCTGCGTCACGCCGTCGCCGACGGCATCGATGACGCCCGCGTATTCGGAGCCCGGAACGAACGGGAGCGGCGGCTTCACCTGGTACTTGTTCTGAACGATCAGCAGATCCGGGAAATTCAGGCTCGCGGCTCGAATCGCCACCCGCACCTCGCCGGCCTTCGGCTCGGGCGTCGGCAATTCCTTCCACGTGAGCGCTTCAGGGCCGATGGGGTTGTCGCAAATCCAGGCGTGCATGGCGTGATCTCCTTGCGGTGATGGCGGCGGATCATAAGCAGCGCAACGCTCGCGACGCGTCACCGATGTGACGGCTCGCGCCGGAACGAAGCGCCTACGAAGTTGCGCAGTGCAGGCGCGAGTGAGTCGCCTACGCTGCGCACTTGCAGAGGCGCTTCGCTTCGGGCGACTCCTACAATCGCCGCATGCGCATTCTCATCGCCAATGACGACGGCTATCTGGCCCCCGGACTCGCTGCCCTCGTGCAGGCCTGCGAAGGCCTCGGTGAACTCGATGTCGTGGCACCCGAGCAGAACGCGAGCGGCACCTCGAACTCGCTGACGCTGAATCGCCCGCTGTCGGTCTACACGGCGGCCAACGGCGTTCGCTACATCAACGGCACGCCGTCGGATTGCGTCCACGTCGCGCTGACCGGCGTGCTGCAGCACCGGCCCGATCTCGTCGTATCGGGCATCAATCAGGGCGCGAACATGGGTGACGACACGCTGTATTCGGGCACCGTCGCCGCCGCGATGGAAGGCTTTCTGTTCGGCATCCCGTCGATCGCGTTCTCGCAAATCGAAAAGGGCTGGACCCATCTCGATGCTGCGGCACGCGTGGCGCGTGATGTCATCGAGCAGGTGTTGCGGCAGACGCCGGCGCGCTCGCCGTTCCTGTTGAACGTGAACATTCCGAACCATGCCGATGCCGACAAATTGCCGCGGCAGATCACTCGGCTCGGCCGCCGCCATGCTAGCGAAGCGGTCATTCGCCAGACCAGCCCGCGCGGCGAGACGATGTACTGGATCGGTGCCGCCGGCGACGCGCGCGAAGCGGGCGAAGGCACCGACTTCTTCGCGACCGCGAATGGCCACGTGTCGATCACGCCGCTGCAGGTCGACCTCACCGACCACGCTGCCGTGCCCGAGTGGCAGGGCTGGCTGGCGCAGCGGAGCTCGGCGTGAGCGGTTCGCAGCGCGGGCGCAAGTTTCCGCTGCGTCTCGATCAGATGGGGCCGGTGCGCAAGACCTTGGTCCAGAACGCCGCAGCAATTGCCAACACGCCGACCGGACTCGGCCTCGATTCGGCCGACGTGCGGCGGCGCATGGTCGAGCGGCTGCGCGACGAAGGGTTGCGCGACGAGCGCGTGCTGGCCGCGATCTCGGCGGTGCCGCGTCATCAGTTCGTCGATGCGGCCCTCGCGACGCAAGCCTACGAAGACACCAGCCTGCCGATCGGCCATGGGCAGACGATCTCCAAACCGTCAGTCGTCGGGCGCATGATCGAACTCATGATGAATGGCGTGAATGCACGGGCTGTGCAACGCGTCGATCGCGTGCTCGAGATCGGCAGCGGCTGCGGTTATCAGGCCGCGGTGCTGTCACTGCTGGCGCGCCAGGTCTTGTCGGTCGAGCGGCTGAAGCTGTTGCACGACAAGGCGCGTGAGTTGATGGCCCCGCTGCGGCTCGCCAATGTGCGGCTCGTGTATGGTGACGGCATGCTCGGTCACGCGCCGAACGCGCCCTACGATGGAATCATCGCAGCGGCCGGCGGCGACGCGCTGCCGCAAGCCTGGCTCGATCAGCTCGCGATCGGCGGGCGGCTGGTCGCGCCGGTGCGCGATGGCGCAAACGGTCAGGTGCTCGTCGCCGTCGATCGCACCGAGCATGGCTACGAGCGCCGCGTTCACGAAGTGGTGCAGTTCGTCCCTCTAAAATCGGGACTCGTTCGATAGGGATGGCACAGCGAATGGTGATGAAGAACAATCGCTCGATGGACTTGGTGTTGTGGGCGGTGTTGGGCTTCGCTGCGTTGACGCTTCTGGGTTGCGCCACGCCGAGGAATCGCGCGCCGGTCGAAGACCGCAACGTCGGTACTCGTGCGCCGGTTGTCGTCCCTGCCGGAACCGCGCCCGCCGAAGCGGTCAAGGAGAACGGCAAGCCGCTGCCGGGCGCTGAGAACACCGGCAAGCTCGGCTACTACACCGTGAAGCCCGGTGACACATTGATCCGTGTCGGACTCGAAACCGGGCAGAACTGGAAAGACCTGGTCAAGTGGAACGGCCTCGACAACCCCAACGTCATCGAAGTCGGGCAAGTCCTTCGCGTCGTCGCGCCGGGCACCGATGTCGGCGTCGCTGGAACGCGGCCGGTGACGCAGGCGAAGGTCGAGACGCGCCCGCTCGATGCGCGCCCCGGTGCAGTCGCCGCGAGCGGCGCGGCGCCGGGCACGACACCGACAACGGTCGCACCGGTCGCGGCACGCGAAGCCGATGACGACATCAACTGGATGTGGCCGGCGAATGGTCCGGTCGCCACCGTCTTCGACGACAGCCACAGCAAAGGCCTCGCGATCACCGGCAAGGCGGGCGACCCGGTGTTTGCCGCAGCCGACGGCCGCGTCGTTTACGCCGGCTCGGGCCTGCGCGGCTATGGCAATCTCGTGATCCTCAAGCACAACAACACCTACCTGACCGCTTACGCGCACAACCAGACTTTGCTGGTGAAGGAAGATCAGGCGGTGCGCCGCGGGCAGAAGATCGCCGAGATGGGCGCCACCGACGCCGAGCGGGTGCAGCTGCATTTCGAAATCCGCAAGCTTGGCAAGCCGATCGACCCGGCCAAACTGCTGCCGCCGCGCTGAAGCGCGAGTGACGCACGACGGACCCCGGAGCAGGCATGATCAAGCGGCGCAACCCACCCAACGGGCATGCGCATCCTGCGGTCGGCGGCGGGCTTGCTGCGCATACTGAGCGCGACAGCGGCAACGCGATGATGGACGTGGTGTT
>VBCQ01000350.1 GCA_005882155.1 Betaproteobacteria bacterium | reverse complement strand
CTGAACCAGCGCTCGCGCGGGATCGGCAGGCCCACCTCGGCCAGCGAGTCGAGCATCGGCTGAACGAAGTATTGCGACGACAAGTGCGGCAAGAACCAATCGATCTCGTCGACCCGCAGCTTGCGCTTTTCGACGATGTCGGCGAGCGGCTCGCGCAAGGTCGCGCGAGCGATGTTGTCGTTGAGCAGGCGAACGTCTTGCTTCACCGCGAACACCGAGTTCGCGTGCCAGTCGTCGGCCGAGAAGCGCAGCCAGCCGCGCAAGGATTCATCCGCGTTCTTGTGTGCGCCGGCGTACATGCACGCCGGCAGCTGGTGCGCAGCCGAAGACAGCTCGATCCAGTCGATGCGCAAGGACAACGTGCCGCGCGGCTCGTTTTCAAGCAACACCGCACCGGCACCGTCCGACAGCATCCAGCGCAGAAAGTCTTTCTCGAACCCGATCTCCGGCCGCGCTTCGAGCGCCTGCACCTTGTGCTCGACCTCGGCGTCGAAGTTTCGGGCCAGCAGAATGGGCGACGCAAGCTCCGAGCCGGTCGCGACGCTGCGCTTCGCGTCGCCGGCGCGCACCGACAGCCAGGCGTGCTTCAGCGCCGCTGTGCCGGCCAGGCAGATGCCGGCACACGACACGACTTCGAGGCGCGGCCAGCCGAGCTCGCCGTGCACCATCACTGCGTGGTTCGGCATCAACTGGTCGGGCAGCGAGGTGCCGGTGACGAGGCAATCGACTCGGCCGATGTCGCCCATCGCGCGAATCGCCGCGGCGGTGAGCTGCGCGTTGCTCATCGCCGGCTCGCCGGTCGCGCGGTCGATCGCGTAGTGACGCGACTGGATGCCGTTGCTGCGCAAGACGATGCGGCGCGCGCGTGACGGCTTGCCGCCGACGCAGCCGAGCACACCTTCGATTTCATCGTTGCTGACCGGCGCAAACGGCAGATAGGCGCCGGTGCGGGTCAGAACTACTTCAGTCCTCATGAAAATGGCTGCGTTCCGTAGACGAGCCCGAGGGCTGTTCGAACTGGAACTTCATTTTAGTCAGCCATGGCCTCAAGAACGGCCGCAGCAAGGCCTGCAAGGCCAAGCTCGCCGGCACGATCGTGACAATCATCATGATCAGGAAGACCACGTACAGCGCGAGCAGCGGAACACGTCGCCGGCTTCCCGGCGGGCCGGCGGCGAGCAGCAGCTTGCCCCAGAGGTAGAAGCTGCGGGTGCCGGCCTTCTCGCTGATGTACAGCCGCGGGTCGGCCTGAACCGCGCCAAGACCGCTGAGCAGTGGCTGCGCGCCTCTTTCGCGATCGCTCAGCAAGGCGTCGCGCAGTGCGACGCCGAAGCGCCGCGAGGCGCGAATCTGCGCATCGCTGAGCCCGGCCGGCGGCATGCCCCAGAAGCCGTCCTTCTTGCCGCTGAGCAACCAGCGCGGCGTCGTGATGAACGTCGCCAGCGTCGGGCCGGGGTCGGTGAGCACGACGTTGTCGATCAGTCGCGCGCCGGCATCGACGAGCAGCGACTTCATTTTTTCCTGTGCTGCGAGCCACATGTTGCGGCACGCGATGACGGTCACCACCGGCTTGCCGCGCAATATACGTTGCGCGACGGGGTGCTTGAGGAACGCGGTGATGGGTTGCGACGGAGCCAGAAACCAGACCTGGTACGGCAGGATCACCAGGTCGAAGTCCTCATCGCCGTTTAGCGACAGCGGTGCCAGCGCAGGCGGCACCATGTGAGCCGATTCGGGAAAGGCGTCGAGGAAGGCAAAGAACGACCACGGAAATGCGAACGGCTCGAGCGGCACGAGTGTCTGCACTTGGACCTCGATGCGCGGATCGGCAGCGAGCGGCGCGACGATCTGTTCGGCGAGAGCGGTCAACTGGCCGGTTTGCGAATATCGGACAACCAGCACCTTCTTCATCGGTCAGCGCGCCCTACATGCCTTTGAACAGATGGGCGTACATGCGGCTGACGATGAGCTTGTCGGCATGACCACGCAGCGTCAGCGTCAGCTTGCCCGACTCGTCGCGCAGTGCGGTGGCGACGGCGTCGCAGCGCACGATCGTGCCGCGGTGGATCTGCCAGAAGCGATCCGGATCGAGCTGCGGCTGCAGCTCGCGCAGCGAGGTGCGGATCAAGTGCTCGCGCTCGGCGGTGATGATGCGAACGTACTTGTCGGCGGCTTCGAAATAGAGCACGTCGTCGACCGGCACCATCGTGATCAGGTTGCCTGTGCTCGCCTGCAGCACGCGCAGTGGCGCGCCGGCCGACGCTGCCGACGACGCACCGAGCCCGCCCGCGCCGACGAGCCCGCGCAGCTGCTCGATGGCGGCAGCCAGACTCGGCGCTGCGGTCAGCGGGTCGCGCTGGCGCAGGGCCGACTGCAGGCGGGCACAGGTCTGTGCCAGGCGCTGCGGCTGCACCGGCTTCAGCACATAGTCGATCGCGGCGCGCTCGAAGGCCTGCAGCGCGTACTGGTCGTAGGCGGTCACGAAGGCGATCAGCGGAAACGGCTTGCCGTTGTCGGGCCAGTCTTCGGCGAGCGCCTGTGCCGCGTCGAGTCCCGACATACCGGGCATGCGGATGTCGAGGAACAGCAGGTCGGGCTGCAGCGCCAGTGCGCGTTCCACCGCGGCCTCGCCATGGCCGACGCTCGCGACGATGCGCAGCTCGGGCCACAGCTGTGCCAGCTCGGCTTGCAGGTTCGCAGCGAGCAGCGGCTCGTCTTCGGCGATCAGGGCGGTGGCGTTCATGGCGGGCTCGCGGGCATTCGAATGACCGCCAGTGTGCCGCCTTGCGCGTCGTCGGCGGGTTTCAATTCGAGTGTCGCGTCGTCGCCGTACAGCGTCGCCAGCCGCTCGCGCACCTGCATCAGGCCGAAGCGCGTGCCGTCGCTGCCCGCCGCGGACAAGCCGGCGCCGGTGTCGCGCACGCACAGCACGAGCTGCTCGCCTTCGCGCGATGCGCTGACGATCAAGCGCCCGCCGCTCACATGCGGCTCGAGCCCATGCTTGATCGCGTTCTCGACGAGGGGCTGCAGCAGCAAAGGCGGCACGCGCTGATCCGCGAGGTCGGCGGGCAGCTCGAGGCTAGGCTGCAAGCGATCGCCCATGCGAATTCGCATCAGCTCGAGGTAGTCGTTGACGCGCTCGAACTCGGCCGACAGGCTGTGCCAACTGCCGCGCGATCCGTTCAATGTCGCGCGCAGGAAAGCGATCAATCGGTCGAGCATTAACTGCGCTCGCGGCGGGTCGATGCCGATCAGCACGCGCAGGTTCGCCAGCGTATTGAACAGCATGTGCGGCTCGAGCTGAGACTCGAGCAGCTTGAGCTGGTTCTCCGCAGCTTCGCGCTGCGCTTTTTGTGCCAGCGCTTCGGTCGTCGCGAGACGGCCGCGCGAATAGAAGTAGTGGGTCACCGCAATGCCGGGCAACAGTGCGCCGACCAGCAGCGCGAGCGCCTGGCGCGGCGTGCTGTTGAAGAAGCCCGGCGAGTTGCGGCCGGTGATCCAGTTGCCGAGCAGGTTACCGGCGCTGTAGCCGATGATCGTGCCGACCATCAGCACGACGAACATCCATCGCCAGCCCGGCCAGCGGCCCGCCGTGCCACTCGCTCGTTCGTGCCGGTGGACCCACAGCGCCGCGAGCGTACGGCCGCCATCGATGAAGAACCAGCACATCATCGTGATGCTCAGCCCGTAGGCGAATCCCGACCAGACGTGGGTCGCGAAGACCAGCGCCACGACGGCGCAGATCAACGATCCGACGATCAGCACGCGCACGCCGCGCTGGACGAAGCGAACTGCGGGCGAGCCGTCGATGGGCAACGGGCGGGTGAAGTTCAGCAAGGCATCAACCGCCGCTCGAGGCACCGACAGACACCGCGCCTTGACGATGGCGCGCGCGCAGCTCCTCGGTGGTGGTGCCTGCGCCGTTCGGTGACCAGCCCGGCGGCATGAACAGCGTGCCGAAGAAAGCCCGCAGGCTGCGCGCTTGAGCCAAGTCACGTGCGAGGCTTGCCCACTGCGTGAACTCGATGCGCAGCGGGTTGTAGCTCGTGATCGGCTCGACCCAGCCGTAGCGGCACGGCATGTCGTCGCGCTCGGCGACGTAGGTGCCGAACAGCCGATCGAAGACGATCAGCACGCCGCCGTAGTTGGCGTCGAGGTACTCGGTGTTCGATGCATGGTGAACGCGGTGCGACGACGGCGTGTTGAGCACGTACTCGAGCCAGCCGAGCTTGGGAATCCAGGTCGCGTGGATCCAGAACTGGTACAGCAGGTTGAGTGTCAGCGTCGCGAACACGATGCGCGGCGCGAAGCCGACCCAGACGAGCGGCACGAAGAACAGCGTGACTCCGGTCAGCTTGCCGAGCGTGCCGATGCGGTAGGCGGCCGACAGATTCAATTCGTTCGGTGAGTGGTGCACCGCGTGGTTGCCCCAGAACCAGCGCACGCGGTGCGCGGCGCGGTGGTACCAGTAGTAGCAGAACTCCTGGCCGATGAAGAGCAGCAGCACCGCGACCCAGCCATCGAGCGCGATCGTCGTCAGGCGGTGCTGATACGCCCAGCGAACGAGCGGCGTGGCGATCGACAGCGGCAACCAGATGCCCACCGAAATGCGTGCGACGAGGTCGAGCAGCGACACGCCGAATGCGCGCCAGTCGTAGCGCCGCTGACGCGACAACGCGATCGCCTCGATCAATGAAAACACGACGACGGCCGGGGCGGCAATGAAGAGCAGGAATTTGTCGAGTTCTGACATGGTGCCGACGAGTCTAGATCAGCGACGCGGCCGCTGGGGTGGCGCGGCGACGAAGCGGCGCACGGTGGCGTGAAGCGCACGCTGCGCGGCGCCAATTGCCGGCCGGCTGGCCGGCTCACACCAAGTGCTCAGCCCGCGGCGACGCACCGCGCAAATAAATCGTCGCGCCGTTGATGGTGCGCAGCGGCGGGTGCAGCGTGTCGGCGCGCTCGAGCAGAAAGCCGCCGGGTCCGACCACGAGATCGCCCATCATCACGCTGCCTTCGAGCACGACGCATTCCTCTTCGTGCGGATGCTTGTGCGACGGGATCACCGACCCCGGCTGCATGCGCAGCAGGTACGACATGACGCCGGCGCGCTCATGCAGCACCTTGATCGCGATCCCGGGGAGAAAAGGGCGCCACGACCCCGACTCGGGGGTGACGGCGACCTGCGCCTGCTCCGACGCGGCGATGCGTTCGAACAGGCGGTGCTTGATGCGCGCCGCTGTTTCGCTGGCCAACGGCTCGGCCGCCTGCGCGGCGCTGATCGCGGCCTGCAAGTCGGCATCGAGCATGAAAGGCTCTTCGTCCGGCGGCAGTGGGGTCGTGTCGTGCATGGTCATGCGGCGGCGCCGTCAGCGGCCGGTTCGGCCAGGAGCGTGCGCAACTTGGTTTGAGCGCGCAGGATCAGCGACTTGACGCTGCCCAGCGGAAGACCGGTTTGCTCGCTCACCTCGCGATGCGACAGCTCGCGGTAGTAGGCGAGGCCGAGCACCCAGCGCTCCTGTGCCGACAGCGCGGACAGCGCGCGATGCAGCCGGCTGTGCGCTTCGACGCTCGCCAGCAGGTCGGGCGGCCCGGCGGCTTCGCAGGCGTGGCTCGTGTCTTCATCGCCGGCAACGACCTCGGGCGAGGCCTTGCGGTGACGCAGCAGGTCGAGTGCGCGGCTGCGCAGGATCGTCAGCAGCCAAGTGACGGGGCTGCCGCGCTCGGCGTCGAACTGGCGGGCGTCGCGCCAGGCTTGAAAGTATGCGTCGGCCACGACGTCGTCGACATCGGCGCTCGGCAGCATGCGCCGCGCGAGCGCTTCGGCATAGGCCACGGTGAGGTCGTAGACGCTCTCGAAGGCGGTCGCGTTGCCGCTGGCCGCGGCTTGCAGCAGCGCCACCAGCTGGGCATCGCGCTCGCTGTGCCGCTCGCGCGAGACCGCCGCGACCGGCCGGGCGGATACAGCAGTGCGCGCGTCGGACGAATGCGAAGTCAAGCGGAAGCGGCCTCGTGCAATCTGCGCCCACCTTAGCAGATCGATTCCGGCGTGACCAGACGGCGCGAAGCGGCGCGCTGCTTCGCGCGGCGGCAAGGGCGATGGGGTCGGCGAGGCGAGGGCGTGCACAGAATTCCTCCAGCGATAACTCGCCTACGGACGAAGCGGCAGCTTGGATGCAAAAGCCCGTAGCATGGCAACGGCGATGACCCAGCCGGAGAGCCGCATGACCTCGTTCGATCTGAATGTTCGCGCACGCGCCTGGTCGCTGGCCATCGCGCTCGCCGGGCTCGTCGCTTGCAGCACGACACCACCACCGGCCAGCGCGCCGGTCGTCATCGCGAAACCCGCCGCAGCGCCGCCGGTCAAGGCGCCGGAACGCGTCGCGCCGACGCCTTCAGAGGCGCCCATTTCGACACCGACACCGACGGCCACTCCGGCACAGCCACCCTACGGCCCCGCCGTTGCGGCGCGCTTCCCCGACCCGCCGGTGAACTACCGCACGCCGGCCTTCGAGCCAGGCCACCGCGGCTTCACCAGCAATGCCGAGCTGCAGTCGCTGCTGCGCAACCTCGTGCATGACGGCCGCGCGACGCCGGGCGGCACCACGGTCATGCTGCTGTCGCTCGGCAGCTCGCAATCGGGTGTCCCGCTCGAGGCACTGCTGTTCACCCGCAACGCCGAGGTCGACGCTGCATCGCTCGTGCGCGCCGGCCGGCCGACGGTGCTGCTCATCGGCCAGCAGCATGGCGACGAGCCCGCCGGCAGCGAGGCACTGATGGTCATCGCACAGGAGCTTGCGCGCGGCGCGCTGCAGCCGCTGCTCGATCGCGTCAATGTGCTCGTGCTGCCACGCGCCAACCCCGACGGCGCGCAAGGCAACTTCCGCGTGACGGCGAGCGGCATCGACGCGAACCGCGACCACCTGCTGCTGAAAACGCCCGAGGCGCAGGCGCAGGCGCAGCTGATCCGCGACTACCGCCCGGTCGTCGTCATCGACGCGCACGAGTACACCGTGGTCGGCCGCTACCTCGAAAAGTTCGGCACCGTGCAGCGCTTCGACGCGATGGTCCAGTACGCGATGACGGCCAACCTGCCCGAGTTCATCACCAAGGCGTCGGAAGAATGGTTTCGCCAGCCGATGCTAGCGAGCCTGAAGCGCGAAGGGCTGACGGCCGAGTGGTACTACACGACGTCGACCGACATCGCCGACAAGAAGGTCTCGATGGGCGGCACCCAGCCCGACACCGGCCGCAACGTGAGCGGGCTCACCAACGCGATCAGCTTCCTGATCGAGACGCGCGGGGTCGGTATCGGCCGCTTGCATTTGAAGCGCCGCGTGCACACCCATGTGACCGCGATGACGAGCGTGCTGCACAGCGCCGCCGATCATGCGTCCGACCTCATGAAGCTGCGTCAGTATGTCGACAACGAAGTCAGCGCGCAGGCGTGTCAGGGCGAAGCGGTGGTCGAGGCGGGCCCGACGCCGAGCGAGTACGTGCTGCTGATGCTCGACGCGACAAGCGGTGCCGACAAGCCGATCACGGTGGCCTGGGATTCGGCCCTCGCGCTGCGCACCTTGAAGAGCCGGACCCGGCCCTGCGGCTACTGGCTCGCCGCCGACCAGACCGATGCGGTGCTGCGTTTGCGCGGCCTCGGCGTGCTGGTGCAGCAAGTCGCCGACGTCGGCGTGATGCGCGGCGAGACCTACCGCGAAGTCGCACGCGAGGCCGGCGTGCGGCAGGACGTTCGCGGCACGATCGCCGACGCCGGCGGCGTCGTGCTGGTGCAGGTCGAGACGGTGCCGACGCTGATCGACGCCGCTGCCGGCAGCTACTACGTGCCGCTCGATCAGCCGCTCGCGAATCTCGCGATCGCCGCGCTCGAGCCCGACACGCAGAACAGCTACGTCAGCAACCGCATCCTGAGCGGCGTGACGAGCGAGGCGAGGGTGATGATGCGGCCGGAGATAAAGCTCGTCGCGGTGCCTTGATCGGTCTGCATCCGAAGATTCGATTCGGGCGTATACCTGCAGCAGCCACCAAGGAGACGCCATGACCCGCTTTGTCGAAGTCAGCCACACCGAATGGATCGCCGCACCGGTCTCGAAGGTGCGCGCGCAGTTCGCCGATCTGCGGCACCACATCGCCGCCAACGTGCACCCGAAGCTGAGCTTCGAGGTGCTGTCCGAAACCGATCACAGCGCACGCTTCGTGCAGTTCGTGCGGCTGCTCGGCATCAAGCAGCGCGACGTGTTCGAGCGCCGATTTCTCGCCGACGGCACGATGATCGACACCTCGGTCGAAGGCTTCAACAAAGGCGGCTCGCTGACCTTTCATTTCACGCCTGTCGCGCGTCAGGGCCATGATGGCACCGACGTGGCGGTCACGATCCGTCTGCCCGTTCCGCCGCTGATGGGTTTCTTAAGCGGCTTGCTCGAATCGCAAGTTCGGCGCGAGCTGCTCGCCGCGGTGGCCGAAGACAAGCACGACCTCGAAGTGCGCGGCTACCCGATGAGCGCGGCGCGCCGCGACGCGCAGCGCGTGGCGGCCTGAGCCGGGGCGCAGCACATCCGCGAAATCCCTGGGTGGGCACCGGCGCCATGCGCATAGCATAGGCCGCTGCACAGAAAGGCCGCCGCCGATGGATACAACCGAGTCGACACCTGTCGTGACCACCGCGCCGGCACGCGCGCCGGCCGCAGAGCGCTTCTATCGCCATCGGCTGCCGGTGCGCGTGATGCACTGGATCAATGTCGTTTGCCTGACGATTCTGCTGATGAGCGGGCTGACAATCTTCAACGCGCATCCGAATCTCTACTGGGGCAAGGACTCGAGCTTCGGCCATCCGTGGCTCGCGATCACCGCGGTCAACGGCAGCAACGGCGCAGTCGGCGTGACGCGCATTGCCGGCTACGAGTTCAACACCCACGGCGTGCTCGGCGTGTCGAAGGTCGGCGACAGCAATGCCTACACGGTGCGCGCGTTTCCGTCGTGGGCGACGATCCCCGGGCCGCAGTGGCTGTCGATGGGCCGGCACTGGCATTTCTTCTTCGCCTGGCTGTTCGTCATCAACGGCTTGGCCTACCTGCTGTACCTGCTGTTCAGCGGTCACCTGAAGCGCGACTTGCTGCCCACGCGTGACGAGTGGCGCCACATCGGAGCGTCGATCAAGGAGCATCTGTTGTTTCGCCACCCGACCGGCGAAGCGGCCAAGCGCTACAACGTGCTGCAGAACATCGCCTACCTCGTCGTCATCTTCGGTCTGCTGCCGCTGGTGATCCTCGGTGGCATGGCGATGTCGCCGTCGCTCGACGCCACGGTGACCGGCTGGGTCGATTGGCTCGGCGGCCGGCAGTCGGCGCGAACGCTGCACTTCCTCGCTGCGTTCGGCCTGCTGCTGTTCGTGCTGATCCACGTTTTCGAGGTGATCGTCAGCGGCGCCTGGAACCACTTGCGATCGATGATCACCGGCTACTACGTCGTGCCCGCCGACAAGAAGGAAACCGCGACATGAACAGCCCCTCGACCGGTCGGCGGCGCATTCTTCGCGGCGCGCTCGCCGCAGCCGGCACGATGCTCTTGAGCGCCTGCGACAAGCTCTCGCACAACGAGTCCTTCGTCAACTTCCTGAAGAGCGCGCAGCACTTGAGCCGCTCGGCGCACAAGGCGGTGAGCGCTCGCAAGGCGATGGCGCAAGAATTCACCGAGGCCGACATCGCGCCGCACTTTCGCAGCAACGGCACGCTGATGCCGCGCGACGAGCATTACCGCGACCTCGTGCGCGGCATGTTCATGGACTACAAGCTGAAGATCGACGGCCTGGTCGAGACACCGGCCGCGTTCTCGCTCGCCGAGCTGCGCGCGATGCCGTCGCGCACGCAGATCACGCGCCACGACTGCGTCGAAGGCTGGAGCGCGATCGGCAAGTGGAAGGGCGTTCCGCTTGCGCATCTGCTGGCGCAGGTGAAGCCGCTGCCCAGCGCGAAGTACGTGGTGTTCCGCTGCGCCGATTCGATGGACAGCGGGTCGAGCGACTCGACTTACTACGAGAGCGTCGACCTCGACGATGCCTACCACCCGCAAACGATCCTCGCCTATGACCTCAACGATGCCGCGCTGCCGATGAGCAACGGCGCGCCGCTGCGCGCTCGCATCGAGCGCCAGCTCGGCTACAAGCATGCCAAGTACGTGATGCGAATCGAGCTCGTCGACAGCTTCGACAAGATCCGCGGCGGCAACGGCGGTTACTGGGAAGACCTCGGGTACGAGTGGTACGCCGGGATTTAAGGTCCGCGCGAGGGCTGTGATGGAAGGCTTGTGAGGGCGGCCAAGTAAAATTGGCGCCATCGAACAAGCACAGCGGGTCGCGCATACGAAGCCCGCGTCACAGGAGCCTTCATGGCCGGTCATTCCAAATGGGCCAACATCCAGCACCGCAAGGGCCGCCAAGACGAAAAGCGCGGCAAGGTATGGACGCGCATCATCCGTGAAATCATGGTAGCGGCGCGTCAGGGCGGCGGCGACCTGGGCATGAACCCGCGGCTGCGGCTCGCGGTCGACAAGGCCAAGGCGGCCAACATGCCGGCCGACACGATCAAGAAGAACATCGACAAAGCCACCGGTGCGCTCGAAGGCGTCAGCTACGAAGAGATCCGCTACGAGGGCTACGGCATCGCCGGCGCGGCGATCATCGTCGACTGCATGACCGACAACCGGGTTCGTACCGTGGCCGAAGTTCGCCATGCCTTCAGCAAGTACGGCGGCAACCTCGGCGCCGAAGGCTCGGTCGCGTTCCAGTTCAAGCATGTCGGCCAGTTCGTATTCGCGCCCGGCACCAGCGAAGACAAGGTGATGGAGGTGGCGCTCGAAGCCGGTGCCGACGACGTGATCGCCGATGACGACGGCGCGATCGAAGTGCTGTGCGCGCCGCCCGCGTTCGAGGCGGTGAAGAACGCGCTCGAGAAGGCGGGGCTCAAGCCCGGCGTCGCCGAAGTGACGATGCGCGCCGAGAACACCGTCGAGCTCAGCGGCGACGACGCGCAGCGCATGCAGAAGCTGCTCGACATCATCGAAGACCTCGACGACGTGCAAGAGGTCTATCACAACGCCGAGATCGCGGCATGAAGGTTCTCGTGATCGGCTCAGGAGGCCGGGAGCATGCGCTGGCGTGGAAGCTCGTGCAGTCGGCGAAGGTGCAGACGGTGTATGTCGCGCCGGGCAATGGCGGCACCGGCAGCGACCCGCGATTGCACAACCTCGCGATCACCGACTTCCAGGCACTCGCCGACTTCGTGCAGAAAGAAAAGATCGCGTTGACGGTCGTCGGGCCCGAGACACCGCTCGCAGCCGGCGTCGTCGACGTGTTCCGCGAGCGCGGGCTGCGCATTTTCGGGCCGACAAAGGCCGCGGCGCAGCTCGAAAGCTCGAAGGCCTTCGCCAAGGAATTCATGCAGAGGCACAAGATTCCCACCGCGGCGTACGAGACCTTCATCGACGCGAGGGCCGCGCATGCTTATGTCGACGAGCGCGGCGCGCCGATCGTCATCAAGGCCGACGGGCTGGCCGCCGGCAAGGGCGTGGTCGTCGCGACGACGCTCGCGCAGGCGCACGAGGCGATCGACTGGATGCTTCAGGGCAACAAGCTCGGCGTGCAGCACAACGAAGGCGGCGCGCGCGTCGTCATCGAGGAGTTTCTCGACGGCGAGGAAGCGAGTTTCATCGTGCTGTGCGACGGTAAGAACGTGCTGTCGCTCGCGACGAGCCAGGACCACAAGCGCTTGCTCGACCACGACGAAGGCCCAAACACCGGCGGCATGGGCGCCTACTCGCCGGCACCGGTCGTCACGCCCAATGTGCACGCGAAAGTGATGCACGAGATCATCCTGCCGACCGTTCACGGCATGGCGAAAGACGACGTGCCGTTCACCGGCTTTCTCTACGCCGGCCTAATGATCGATGCGCAAGGCAAGGCGCGCACGGTCGAGTTCAACTGCCGCCTCGGCGACCCCGAGACGCAGCCGATCATGATGCGGCTGAAGAGCGATCTGTTCGACGTGCTGATGCATGCAACCGAAGGCACGCTCGACCAGATCGACCTCGAATGGGACCGCCGCATCGCGCTCGGTGTCGTGATGGCGGCAGAGGGCTATCCGCTAGCCCCGCGCAAGGGCGATTTGATCGGCGGCATTCCGCCCGAGAGTGCCGACGCGGTGGTATTCCATGCCGGCACCACGCTCATCGGCAAGGAGCTGCGCACTTCGGGCGGGCGAGTGCTGTGCGTGACCGCGCTCGGCGACTCGGTCAAGCAGGCGCAGCATCGTGCGTATGAAGTCCTCGATGGCATCCACTTCGACGGCGCGCAGTTCAGGCGCGACATCGGACATCGGGCGATCAAGCGTTGAGCGTTGTGGATTTCCTTGCACTCACTGTCTTGTTCGGGCCAAGCGAGTTTTTCTTGTCGGTGCGAATGGTGTTGTGACTGCTGATAGCTGATGGATACAACGGCTGTTCGCACCTATCTGCTCGACCTCCAATCGCGCATCGTCACCGCGATGGAGGCCGAAGACGGCGCGCCATTCATCTCCGACGCATGGCAGCGCGAGCCTGGTGGCAAGCTCGAAGGCGACGGCTTGTCGCGATTGCTCGAAGACAGCGACTTGCTCGAGCGCGGCGGCTGCAGCTTCTCGCATGTGAAAGGCCAGACCCTGCCGCCATCGGCGACGCAGCACCGGCCCGAGCTTGCCGGTGCGCCGTTCGAGGCGATGGGCGTGTCGCTGGTGTTCCACCCGCGCAACCCGTATGTGCCGACCGTGCACATGAACGTGCGAATGCTCGCGGCGCTGCCCCCCGGGCGCGATGCGGTCACTTGGTTCGGCGGCGGTATGGACCTCACGCCCTACTATGGGTTCGAAGACGACGCGCAACATTTCCACAGCATCAACCGCGATGCGCTCGCGCCCTTCGGCAATGACAAGTACCCGCGCTTCAAGCGCTGGTGCGACGAATACTTTTTCCTCAAGCACCGCAACGAGCCGCGCGGGATCGGCGGCGTGTTCTTCGACGATTTTTCCGAGCTCGGCTTCGACGCCAGCTTCGCGATGACGCGCGCGGTCGGCGATGCGTTTCTCGACGCCTACCTGCCGATCGTGCGACGCCGCCGCGACCACCCGTACGGCGAGCGCGAGCGCGACTTTCAGGCTTATCGGCGCGGCCGCTACGTCGAGTTCAATTTGGTGTTCGACCGCGGCACCTTGTTCGGCCTGCAGTCGGGCGGGCGCACCGAAGCGATCCTGATGTCGATGCCGCCGATCGTGAAGTGGCGCTACAACTGGGCACCCGAGCCGGGCACGCCGGAGGCGCGTCTGTACACCGACTTTTTGCGTCCGCGCGACTGGGCAGCCGAGTGAAGCCGGCGAAGCGCATCGGCCTTTTCGGCGGCAGTTTCGATCCGGTGCACAACGCGCATGTCGCGCTCGCGCGCCTCGCGCTCGACCGCATGCAGCTCGACGAATTGCGCTGGATTCCGGCAGGCCGGCCGTGGCAAAAGAAGGATCGCGAGATCACACCCGCATCGCAGCGCGAAGCGATGGTTGCGCTCGCGATCCAAGGCGAGCCGCGCTTCAAGCTCGAGCGCTGCGAGCTCGAACGCAGCGGACCGAGCTACATGCTCGACACGGTCCGCGAATTGCAAGCCGCCGAATCCGGCGCGCAATGGTTTCTGATCGTCGGTCAGGACCAGTACGCCAGCCTGCACACCTGGCATGGCTGGCAAGAGTTGCTGCGTCTCGTGACGCTCGCGGTCGCGAACCGGCCCGGTGCGCACGCGCCGGTGAACGCCGAGCTTGCACGTGTGCCGCATGTCGAAGTGGCGTTGCCGATGATGGACGTCTCGTCGACCGAGCTGCGACAGCGCATCGCGGCCGGGCAGGGCGTCGACGATCTGGTGCCTGCCGCCGTCGCACGCTATATTGACCAACACCACCTCTACAGTGGGCCACCCGGGAGCTGAATGGACATTCGTAAACTGCAACGCGCCATCGTCGATGGTCTGGAAGATGTGAAGGGCCAGAACATCGCCGTTTTCAACACCGAGCATCTGTCGCCTTTGTTCGAGCGCGTAATCATCGCGTCGGGCACGAGCAACCGGCAGACCAAGGCGCTGGCCTCCAGCGTGCGCGATGCGGTCAAGCACAAAGGCTTCGGCGTCATGCGCACCGAAGGCGAAGACAACGGCGAATGGATCATCGTCGACTGCGGCGCAGCGGTCGTGCATGTGATGCAGCCGGCGATCCGCGACTACTACCACCTCGAAGAGATCTGGGGCGACAAGCCGGTCAAGATGAAGATCGACGCCAAGCCGGTGAAGCTGGTAAAGGCGGCACCGACGAAGGCTGCGCCGGCAAAGAAGGCGGTGGCGAAGAAGGCTCCTGCGAAGAAGGTTCCGGCAAAGAAAGCCGTTGCGAAGAAAGCTGCGGCGAGACCCGGCGTCACGCGGACCGTCGGCGTGAAGAGCGCGGCGAAGAAGGCGCCGGCGAAGAAGACCACGCGTCGCGCGTGAAGCTGCTGCTCGTCGCAGTCGGCCAGCGCCAGCCCGGCTGGGCGCAGACCGCTTACGACGACTTTGCCAAGCGCTTTCCACCCGAGCTGCGGCTCGAGCTCAAGGCGGTGAAGGCCGAGCCGCGCGGCTCGAAGACGGCCGAGCAGTTGATGGCGGCCGAAGCGTCGCGGCTCGTTGCGAGCATCCCCAAGGGCGCGCGCCGCATCGTGCTCGATGAGCACGGCACACGCCTGACCACACTGCAACTCGCGGCACGAATGAAAGCGTGGATGGACGACGGCCGCGATGTCGCTTTGCTGATTGGCGGCCCCGACGGGCTCGATGCGAATCTGAAGTCGACCGCCGACGAGACCTGGCGCCTGTCGGACCTCACATTGCCGCACGCCTTCGTTCGCGTGCTGCTCGCCGAAGCGCTGTACCGCGCGTGGACGGTGATGGTGAATCATCCGTACCACCGCGAGTGATGACGCCGATGCACGACTTCATCTACCTCGCCTCGCAAAGCCCGCGCCGCAGCCAGCTGTTGACACAGCTCGGCGTGCGCCACGAGCTCTTGTTGGCCGGTGACGATGAAGACGCTGAAGCCCTGGAGGCCGAGCGCAGCGGTGAGCTGCCGATCCACTACGTCGAGCGCGTGACGCTGGCCAAGCTGCACGCCGCGCGCGAGCGTTTGAAGTCACGCAAGCTCAGTCCAGCGCCCATCCTCTGTTCCGACACCACCGTCTCGCTCGGCCGTCGCCTGCTCGGTAAACCGATCGATGCCGACGATGCGCGCGCCACGTTGACGCACCTGTCCGGCCACACCCATCGCGTCATCACCGCAGTGGCCCTCGCTTGGGGTCGCAAGGAAGACGTCGCCGTCAGCGTCTCGCGTGTCCATTTCGCGCCGCTGACGCAGCGGCAGATCGACGACTACATCGCGAGCGGCGAGCCCTTCGGAAAGGCCGGCGCCTATGCGATTCAGAGTGCCGCCGCGGCCTGGATCAGCCGCATCGAAGGCAGCTACTCCGGTATCATGGGTTTGCCTCTGTACGAGACGGCACAACTGCTGAGACAGGCACGCGTTCGCTTCTGAGCGCGACACAGAACACCCCGTCCATGCAAGACATCCTCATCAACTGGACTCCGCAGGAAACGCGCGTCGCCGTGATCGAGAACGGCGCGGTGCAAGAGCTCCATGTCGAACGCACGCTGGAGCGCGGGCTGGTCGGCAACATCTACGCCGGACGCGTCGCCCGCGTGCTGCCCGGCATGCAGTCTGCGTTCATCGACATCGGCCTCGAGCGCGCCGCGTTCCTGCATGTGGCCGACGTGCATGTGAACGGCGGCACCGCGCGTGGGGACCATGGCCCGGGCGCGGTGCCGCCGCCGCCGATCGAGCGCCTCGTGTTTGAAGGTCAGACGCTGACGGTGCAGGTGATCAAGGACCCGATCGGCACCAAGGGCGCGCGGCTGTCGACGCAGATCAGCATCGCGGGGCGGTTGCTCGTGTTCCTGCCGCAAGACGAGCACATCGGCATCTCGCAAAAGATTGGATCGCCCGAGCTGCGCGAGCAGTTGCGCGCGCGCATGACGGCGCTGGTGGGCACGAGCGAAGACGGCGGCGGAGGCGGCTTCATCCTGCGCACCAACGCCGAAGAGGCGACCGATGCCGAGCTGGCCGACGACATCGCCTACTTGCGCAAGACCTGGCGCGCGATCCGCGAGCGCAGCTTCAAGTCGCCGGCCGGCACGCTGCTGCACCTGGACCTGAGCCTCGTCGAGCGCGTGCTGCGCGACCTTGCGCACGACGAGACGCAATCGGTTCGCATCGATTCGCACATTCAGTACGAGGCGCTGAAGGCCTTCGGCGAGCAGTTCACGCCGACCTCGGTCCGCAAGCTCGAGCTCTACAAAGGCGAGCGGCCGATCTTCGACCTCTACAACATCGACGAGGAGATCACGCGCGCGCTGGCACGGCGAGTGGACTTGAAGTCGGGCGGCTACCTCATCATCGACCAGACCGAGGCGTTGACGACGGTCGATGTGAACACCGGCGGCTATGTCGGTGCACGTAACTTCGACGACACGATCTTCAAGACCAACCTCGAGGCCGCGCTGGCGATCGCGCGGCAGCTGCGGCTGCGCAACCTCGGCGGCATCATCATCATCGACTTCATCGACATGGCGCGCGAAGAGCATCAGGCCGCGGTGCTTGCCGAGTTCCGCAAGCAGCTGGCGCGCGACCGCACCAAGATCACCGTGAGCGGCTTCACGCAGCTGGGCCTGGTCGAGATGACGCGCAAGCGCACTCGCGAGTCGCTCGCCCACATGCTGTGCGAGCCGTGCCCGACTTGCCAAGGCAAGGGCCAAGTGAAGACGCCGCGCACCGTCTGCTACGACATCCTGCGCGAGATCCTGCGCGAGGCGCGCCAGTTCAACCCGAAGGAGTTCCGCGTCATCGCATCGGCCGCCGTCGTCGAGATGCTGCTCGACGAGGAGAGCCAGCATCTGGCCGGACTTTCGGACTTCATCGGCAAGCCGATCTCGCTGCAGGCCGAGGCGACCGGGTCGTCCGAGGCTTACGACATCGTGCTGATGTGAGGCCGGGCACACCGATGTTCTCCATCCTCATCCCGAGCTGGAACAACCTCGACTACTTGCGCCTCTGCGTCGACAGCATCCGCAAGAACTCGGCGCATGCGCACCAGGTGATCGTGCACGTCAACGACGGCAGCGACGGCACGCGTGAGTGGGTCCAGCAATCGAATCTCGACGTGACGTTCACGCCGTCGAATGTAGGCATCTGCTACGCGGTCAATGAGGCGGCGATGCTGGCGCAGCAGGACTACATCGTCTACCTGAACGACGACATGTACTGCCTGCCCGGCTGGGACCAGGCGCTGCTTGATCGCATCGAAGCGTTGCCCTCGGACCTGTTCATGCTGTCGGGCACGATGATCGAGCCGCGCGACAGCGGCAACCGCTGCGTTGTCGTCGGCGACTACGGCGACACGTTGGCGAGCTTTTGCGAGGCTGATCTGCTGCGCGACGCGCCGCGTTTGAAGCGTGCCGACTGGTCCGGCGCAACCTGGCCGCCGACGGTGGTACAGCGCGAATGGTGGTTCAAGTGCGGCGGCTACAGCACCGAGCTGTCGCCGGGGATGAGCAGCGACAACGACTTCTCGATGAAGCTGTGGCACGCCGGCTGCCGTCACTTCATCGGCGCCGGCGACTCGCTGGTCTATCACTTCCAGTGCAAGTCGACCGGCAAGGTCGCGAAGAACGACGGGGGCCGCCAGTTCCTCGACAAATGGCACATGACGCAGTCGACCTTCGACCGCTTCTATCTGCGTCGGGGCCAAGCGTGTGATGGCGAGGCCTTGGCCGAGCCGGAGAACTCGTCGGCGCTGCGCTGGGCGCTTCGCAAAGCTGCGCTGAAGCGCCGCTTCAGCTGACGCGTGCTTTAGCGCGCGACGCGGCGCTTGAGCCAGAACCACGGCGCGAGCAGCGCCGGGCAGATGGCATAGACCGCCATGCGGGCGCGCAGCGACCAGGGGACCGACAACGCGCGCAGCACCACCTGCAGTCGCTGCACGGTCGACTTCGCATCGAACAACGCGCGAATGAATCGCTCGCGTTCGAGCCGCGCCGTCAGCACCGCTTCGACCGCATCGAGCTGGCCCATGCGGCGCGCGTCGGTGAGCAGCAGCGGCAGCTCGACCAAGGCATGGCGGTTGTTCTTCAGCACCCGCGCGACCACGTCGCTCGCGTGCAGCGTTCGCACGCGGCGCGAAATCCCACCGCGCCGATAACGCACCAGCGGCTCGGCGAGCGTGATCGCACCGCCCAAGCCGATGGCGCGGAACACCATGATCAGGTCCTCGGCGACGACGCCCTCGGGAAGCGGACCGTAATGCTCGAGCAGGCGGCGCGTCCAGGCCTGCGCCGCGCCGATCACATGCGGCGGGTCAGCGAGCCAGTCGCGCAGATTGCGATAACGAGAAAGATCCGACGGCGTGATGACGGCATGCACGCGCCCGCCGGCATCGACATCTTCGAGCGGCGCAGCGATCAGGTCGACCTTCTTGCCATTGGCAAGCCAGGCGTCGACGACAACGCGGCAGCGCTGCGGCAACGACACGTCGTCGCCGGCCGTGACGAACAGCAGTTCGGCTTCGGGACACAGAGATGCCGCGTGGCTCAAGTGGGCGCCGACGCCGAGGTTGCGCGGATTGCGGTTGAGGACGACGCGGTGCGGGCCTGTGTAGCGTTCGACAGCGTGCTGCATCACGGCGAAGCTGTCGTCGGTCGACGCATCGTCCGACACGACGATCGTCAGCGGCGCATAGTCCTGCGCCAGCGCGCCTTCGATCGCGGCGGCGATCGTCTGGCGTTGGTTGTAGGCGATCACCAGCATCGCGACCGGCGGGTTCATGGCGGCGGGGAGCGTTGAC
>VBCQ01000349.1 GCA_005882155.1 Betaproteobacteria bacterium | reverse complement strand
AGGTCGGCGGCCAGATAGCCCAGCCGCTGCGCCATCGCGCGGCCCATCTCGAAATGGAATTCGCCGTGCGGGTATTCGGCGACATCGCGGTACATCGCCTTGACCTTGCCTTCGAGCTCGGCACGGTCGACTTGAACGGACATAGGTGTTCTCCGGTTTCAGGTCAGGTTGAGGGGAACAGCGCCGGCGGCGAGCTGTTCGACCAGGTTCACGGCCGTGACGATCTTCGCGCCGGGGATGAGGTCGGCTTCGGTAATGCCGCGCGGGCCCGTGCAGGCGCCGCAGGCCCAGATGGTGCCGCCGTTGTCGAGGTACGACTGCATCACTTCGGCCAGCGGCTTCATACCGTGCGCCCGGATCGGCTCGGCGTAGCCGCGGGTCGCAATGCGCACGGCTTCGGCAGTGAGGAACACGAGGCTCTCCTGGTCGGCCGTCGCCGCGACGTTGGCGACGATGAAGGGCAGCGTGGCGCGCTCGGCATCTTCCTGGCCATACACGCAATTGAGCAGAAGCTTCTTCGACATGAGGATCTCCTTCAGGTGGGTTGCGACGGGGCTGCTTTCTTGCGGATCCAGAAGCGCGTTCGCTGCGCGTCGTCGTCGCGGCTGTCGACGAGTTCGTGGCCGGTGAGGCGGCACCATGCCGGCACGCCCTCCCGCGCGGCGGGGTCGTGCGCGAGCACCTCCAGCACCTCACCGGCATGCAGCGGCGCCAGCGATTTCCTGATGACAGGCGTGAGGGTGCCGCAGGCTTCGCCGGCGGCGTCGATGAAGGCAGTGGCGGGGGATGTCGGGTCGGCCATGATGAGCAGGGTTCGGGATCGGCGCAGCCTGCATTGCAGACACCGTGCCAGCCCGCCGCCGCCGCCGTTCCCCTGCGCAAAGCGAGCGCTCCTTCGCTTCCCGGGGCTGCCGCCTCATGACCGATCGGACATGCGCATATCCGATCGGACATGAAAAACGAGCGTGCATCCACTTGTGGCCGGCAGCCGTAACCCGATGGTGATTCGTGCCTTGCACTGCTAGACTTTCAACCCGAGGCGTCCTGTTGAACACCCTCTCCGCCGATTCCCCGCAGAGCTTGCCGCAGCAAGGTGCGCTGCTGGATCAGCAACTGCAGTTCGGCCCCGGCATGCGGGTGCAGCGCCTCGCCGAAGCGGCGTTCATGGTCGCGGCCCTGTTCACCCAGGACGTGCGCTTCGCCTACGTCACCTTCGCATTGACCTTGTTGCAGGCGCTGTCCCCGCGCTGGGTGCCCATAGCCCGCGTGGTGGCACGGCTTGTGCGTTTCCGTGGCGAACACCGCATTGGCGACCTGTACTTCGACCTGCGCGGCATTCGCGGCGCGTGCGTCCTGTCCACCATCGTGCAGGCCGCGGGGCTGGCGCTGATCGGGGCGGGCTATCCGACAGCGGGGTTCATCGTGCTGACGGTGCCGACCGCGTCGTTTCTGATGGCGCCGACGCTCGGCTTCTGCGCCGGCTGCTGGTTTTACGTGCTCGGACGCGACTGGCTGGTCCGCCACGGCTGGATGAAGAGGGGACTCGATGATTCCGCTGACATCGCCGTCGTCACCGACGAACAAAGCCCTGAATCACAACTGCGTTCTCAGGCGCAACGTTAAGGTCCAGCCCTACGGCCGCTGCAGCGTGTGTTCGCTGCAGTTGAAGGACTGCCATGCCTGGCAGTCCAACGGCTGGAGCTTCGCGCTCGTGGTGCTCGCGCTGTCGCTGCTGCTGGTGCCCCCCGGCTGGCCGCAGATGCTGCTGGTCGGCGCGCTGCTCGGCGTGGTGGTATGGCAAGGGCTGGTGAATCACCGGCGCACCGACGATCTCATTTACGGCCAGCACAAGCTGCTGATGCTGACGCAGGAATTGCGCGGCCAGCAGGTGATCGTCGAGCAGCAGAACCTCAACCTTGCGCGCCTGGTCGACGAGCGCACCGCGGACCTGCGCGAGGCCAACGTGCGGCTGGCCGCGGCCAACCTCGAGCTGCTGGAGCTCGACAAGCTGCGCTCCGCGCTGATCTCCAACGTCTCGCATGAGTTGCGTACGCCTCTGACGGGCATCCTCGGGTCGGCACAGAACCTGCGCGACGGCTTGGCCGGAACGCTGACGCAAGCGCAGCACGAATATGTGCAGATGATCGAGAGCGACTCCGGCCGCTTGATCCGCGTCGTCAACGAGTTGCTCGAATGGGGCCGGCTGGAAGGCGGGCGTGTGAAGCTGCAGCACGCGCCGCTGCCGTTGGGCACACTGGTCGACGAAGTGTCCAGGCTGTTGCGTCCGGCGGCCCAGCAGCGGGGGATCGTCGTCGAGCATGGGGCTTGTGATGCCGTCGTCGACGCCGATGCCGACAAGCTCAAGCAGGTGCTGATCAATCTGCTCGACAACGCGATCAAGTTCAGCCCGCCGGGCGGCCGCGTGCGTGTGGCGCTGCAGCGCGCGGCCAAGAGCCTGCAGCTGAGCGTTGAAGACGAAGGGCCGGGTATTCCCGCCGCCGATGCCGCTCATCTCTTCGAGCGCTTCTTCCGTTGCCGCACGGCAGACGGCACGGCGGGCAGCGGGCTCGGCCTGGCGATCGCGCGCAACCTCGCGCGACTGCACGGCGGCGATATCGTGTTCGAGCCGCGGGCCGAGACGGGTAGCCGGTTCGTGCTGAGGTTGCCGACTTGAGCCGCATTGTCATTGCGGATGACGACCGCAGCATCGGACGCATCCTCAGCGACCGGCTGAAGGAACTCGGCCACGAGGTCGAGCATGTGGTCGACGGCGTCGAAGCCCTGCGCGCGGCCGAGGCCGCCGACCTGCTGCTGCTCGATCTGGAAATGCCGCGCATGGACGGCTTTGCGGTCCTCGACAACCTGCGTGGATCGGCCAGCGCGCCGCTGGTGATCGTCATCACCGCGCACGGCGACATGGATCGCGCGGTGCGCGCGATGCGCTCGGGGGCCTACGACTTTATCGCCAAGCCGTTCGACGCGGCGACGATCCAGCTGGTGGTGCGCCGGGCGCTCGAAACGCGTGGCTTGAAGACCCAGGTGAGCAGCTTGCGCAAGGAGCTCGGCCGCAAGCACCTGTGGGTGCGCGGCAGCGACCCGGCGATGGCCCGCGTGGCCGAGACGGTGGAGCGCGTTGCACCAAGCACGGCCACCGTGCTGCTGCTCGGCGAAACGGGCACCGGCAAGGAGGTCGTGGCGCGCGCGATCCACCAGCAGAGCACGCGCCGCGAGCAGCCCTTCGTCGCCGTCAACTGCGCTGTGCTCAAGGGCGAGCTGCTGGAGAGCGAGCTCTTCGGCCATGAGCGCGGCGCGTTCACCGGGGCCGATCGGGCCCGTGCGGGGCGCATCGAGTCCGCGAGCGGTGGCACGCTCTTCCTCGACGAGATCGGCGAGCTGCCGCTCGTCGTGCAGGCCAAGCTGCTGCGCGTGCTGCAGGAGCGCGAGTACGAGCGCCTGGGCAGCGACCGCACGCAGCGCGCCGACATTCGACTCGTTGCCGCGACGCACCGCGATCTGCCGGCGGCCATCCGGGACGGCAGCTTTCGCGAAGACCTGTACTACCGGCTGAAAGTCATCACGCTGACCGTCCCGCCGCTGCGCGAACGGCCGGGCGACATCCTCACGCTCGCTCGTTGGCTGCTCGACAAGCATGCGGCCGAGTCGGCGCGCAGCGCGCCGCAGTTGAGCTCGGCAGCGCAAGACGCTTTGCTGCGCTACCCCTGGCCCGGCAATGTTCGCGAGCTGTCCAACGTGATGGAACGCTGCGTGCTGCTGGCCGGCGACAACATCGAGCTGTGCGACCTGAGCGAAGAGCTGCTCGTTGCGCCGGTGAGTGCACCGCTCGCGGGTGTCGACGACTTGTTCGCGCTCGACTACAACGCGGCGGTGACGGCGGCGCGCCGGTTGATCGTGCAGCGCGCACTCGAACAGACCGGCGGCCATCAGACACGCGCTGCCGAGCGCCTGGGCGTGACGCAGCCCTACCTGTCGCGACTCATCAAGCAGCTGGGCATTCGGCCGTAGTCGATGTTGACCGGTCATGCCGACCAAGGGTTCGTGCCGTCGAGTTATTGACTGATCACTCAATATCGTCTAGTCTCAGCTCATGGCACGACCGCGAAGCTTCGAGATGGACGTTGTGATGGAGCGCACCCTCGATGCGTTTTGGGAGCGTGGCTTCGCGGCGACGACGATCCCGGAGCTCAGCAAGGCGACCGGACTCCTGCCTGGAAGTCTCTATGCCGCCTTCGCGGGCAAGGACGAGATGTTCCGGCTCGCCCTCGAGCGCTACGCGCAGTGGCTCTCGGTGCAGTTTCCGTCGGACGTCGCGGGGCTGAATGGAATCGAAGCGGCGCTCGACACCATCGTGCGTCTGACTGTGGAAGACCCGAAGCGGCGCGGCTGCCCGATGCTCAATGCGATCTCCGAAGCGGATGCGCTGTCGGCCAAGACGCAACGCCTGCTGAAGAACGGCCACCAGTGGATGCGCCGCTATTTCCGCGACCGTCTGCTCGAAGCCCAGCAGCAAGCCCAAACGACAGCCGATCTTGAACAGCTCGAGGCCTTGCTCTTTGCCGCCGCAGTCGCCATACGCGTGCTCGGACGCGCGGGACTCGAGCCTTCGCTGTTGCAGCAGATCGCCGACGGTGCCACGGCGGCTGCGCGAAGCAACTTCAAGACGCGAAAGCGCGTCGCCACCCACACGCAAGCGAGGAAACGCAAATGACCGACATCACCGCAGCGGCCGGCGAGGCCAGGATGGCGCGCGGCATCGATGCCCAACGCCGCGCATTTCTCGATAACGCATTCGAGCGCCATCTGGGTCCCGAGAGCCGCGGCGACTTGGCGGGGATCGTCGCCAGCTATTCCAAAGGCGGCCACCTGAACTTCAACGGCGCCATCTACGACACGCCGGAACGTTTGCTGCACTTCCACCGTGCGGTCGGCTTCGACGGTCAGGGACTGATTGCCAACCTCTCTGGCACGATCACGCACATCAGCTACACGTACTCCAGCGTCATCGTCGAATACGCGATGGTCGGCACGATCACGGCCGAGTTGGGGGGCGCACCGGCGGGCCGACGCATGTCGACCCCTGCCTGCGGCGTCTACGAGTTCGACGAGGACGGCGCGCTCGCATCCGAGCGAATCTATATGGACACGGGCAATTGGCTTGCGCAGCCGATTTTCCGGCCCTAAGGAGAGAACCATGACTCTGCAAGCCCGATTCGAGCAAGCCCAGGCCGATTCGAAAAATCTGTCCGAGCGTCCGGACAACGCAACGCTGCTGAAGATTTATGCGCTCTTCAAGCAAGCCGGTAGCGGCAATGCCGAAGGCAGACGCCCCGGCTTCACCGATCTCATCGGCCGCGCAAAATGGGATGCATGGGATGCGCTCAAAGGCACCCCGAAGGAAGCCGCGATGCAGCAATACGTCGATTTGATCGAGACGCTGAA
This sequence comes from Betaproteobacteria bacterium, assembly GCA_005882155.1. Classification (GTDB taxonomy): domain Bacteria; phylum Pseudomonadota; class Gammaproteobacteria; order Burkholderiales; family Burkholderiaceae_C; genus Albitalea. The sequence goes on along the minus strand of VBCQ01000349.1, from coordinate 1,263 downwards.
GGGTTGATCGGCGCTTGCGCATGGACCCATCAGCACGCCACCTCGCTTTTCACGGCACCATCGTTTTGCTCGTCGGCCTGCTTTGCGGCGGTCCCTACGCCCGAGCGGTGAATCGGAACGCTCCCGCCCACATCGTTCGCTCGTGGCGAGTCGCGCACGCAAGCCTGCCAATCGGCGCCATGCTCATGCTCGCCGTTGCTGCGTTGCTGTCATCCTTCGCAGTTGCGGGCCAAATCAGGTGGCTCATCGCGGTGGCCCTCATCGTGTCCGCATACGCCTTCTGCTTCTCGCTGCCTCTTGCCGCTGTCGTTGGTCAACGTGGTCTGTCTTCCCGAGGCCCGCTCTCTGCCAAGCTCGTCTTTGCGGGCAGCATGCTTGGCGCCTGGGCCTCGGTCGTCGCAGCCGTCGTCCTCATTTACGCAGGGTTCGTTTCGCTGTGAAGTAAGGGATCAACGCTGACGCGCCGGATCAGATCGCGCAGGCGTTGGCGGTACTGCGGATGCTCGGTCGCGCACCAGCGGTCCCACCAGACGAAGTACAGACCATAGTTGCAGCGCCCGTGCGCGTGGTGCATGTCGTGGTGCAGCGTGGTCGTGAACCAGCGGCCCCACCAGCCGGCGAGCCAGGATCGCGGCAGGATCTCGGTGCCGCAGTGGCCGATGACGTTGCGCACGACCATGTGGGCGGTGAACAGGAAGATCGCGAGGGGATGGGCGGGGACGATCAGCAAGGCCACAGGAAGAAAGACCGCCTGAATCAGCGCTTCGGTCGGCGCGAACGCGTAGGCCGTCCACGGCGTCGGCGCGATCGACAGGTGATGCGTGCGGTGGGTCCAGCGGAACACGCGGCGGTGATGCAGCAGGCGGTGCGTCCAGTAGAACCACGCGTCGTGCAGCACGATGAGCAGCAGCAGGCTCAAGGCCAGATAAGCCCAGCCGTATGCATCGACGCTCAGGTAGACCCTGAACCAACCGGCGCGCACACCGAGGAAGACCGATGCGCCGACCAGCGAGAAGATCAGCACGGTCGACATCGAGTAGAGGAATTCGCGGCGCCGCTGGTTCGGCGTCGGCGTGTGGTCTTGAACCCGGCGCGGCTGCCGCCAGCCCGCAGGCACGAGCGGCAACAGCGCCGCCAGCAGCGACGCGGGGATCAGATAGCGCAGCAAATCGCTGAGCCAGATCGCCGGCCAGGCGCCGAGCGTGGTCGGCAAGAGATCGAGAATGGTTTGCATGCGAGCTCCTCGGTAGTGGATGTGCGGTC
>VBCQ01000346.1 GCA_005882155.1 Betaproteobacteria bacterium | reverse complement strand
CAAAGCGCGTACCGCGTGCGCCTCGCGAGCAATGGACGCGGGCTCGAGTGGCTGAGCATCGAAGGCGAAGAGGAAAAGGTGCAGACGACCGAGCCCGAGTCGTCGCCGTGGCTGCGGCTGAAGCTGTGGCTGTTGACCCATCTCGTCCCCGAGAGCTTGCTGTAGCACAATCCATGTCCCGAGCGGATTCAAGGAGAAGGTCATGAATCGTTCGATTGCTTTCGCACTGGCTTTGGTCGGCTGCGCACCGGCGCTGGCCGCGCTGGACATCGGCGAGCCCGCGCCCGCCTTCGTCACCCAGGCGGCGATGGGTGGCAAGGTTTACAAGTTCTCGCTGTCCGAGGCGCTCGCCAAAGGACCGGTGGTGGTCTATTTCTTCCCGGCCGCGTTTTCGTCGGGCTGCTCGATCGAGGCGCATACCTTTGCCGAAGCGATCGATAAATTCCAGGCACTGAAGACGACCGTCATCGGCGTCTCGGGCGACAACATCGAGACCCTGACGAAGTTCTCGGTCCAGGAATGCCAGAGCAAATTCCCCGTCGGCTCCGACGACACGAAGAAAATCATGGCCTCGTACGACGCGGCCATGTCGCTGCTGCCGGAGTACGCGAACCGGATCTCCTATCTGATTTCGCCCGACGGCAAAGTCATTTACCAGTACAAGAGCCTGAATCCGTACAACCACGTCAACAAGGTGTTGGGCGCGCTTCAGGAATGGCAGAAGAACCAGGCGGCCAAATGACCGTCAACCGCAACCGTTGCGTCGACGTTGAAGCAGTGGTCAAAGCGGGAGGCAGGGCGGCATCGCTCAGTAATCTCCACGCGGATCACTGATACAGTCGCTGCGGCTGCTGCATCTCGCTCTAGCGCCAAGCCAATCATCACAAATGGAGAGTCATCCCATGAAACTTCGCACCCTTTGCCTTTCGATCGCCGCCATCGTCTCCGGCATGGTCACCTTCCAGTCCTACGCAGCCGAAGCCTCGCCGGCTCAGGCCGCCACCCCGGCGTCGGGCACCCACGCCACCCGCTCAGCCGAGCGCAAGGCCAAGCGCGCCGAGACCGCCGCCGCCGTCAAGAAGGGCGACCTGCCCAAGACCAGCGAAGCCTCGGCGACCCCGGCTGCTTCCGCAGCGTCGGGCACGCATGCGACCCGTTCGGCCGAGCGCAAGGCCAAGCGCGCCGAGATCGCCGCAGCCAACAAGAAGGGCGAGCTGCCGAAGACCACCGAGGCCGGCGAAGTCAAGAAGTAATCATTTGTCATGGCCCGGCTCTTCGGGGCCTGGGCATGACCGCAAGACACCGGGCCGGCGCACACGCACCGGCCCGATTTTTTTTCCGATTTGTTGGACTGCCTGAATCATGAAGCGCCGCCGCAAGATGTTGCTGTTCGGATCGCTGCTTGGCGCAACGCCGTGGGTGCTGGCCGGGGGAGTGCCCCCTGCCGAGCAAGTCCGCATCGATCGCCTAATCGCCTATGTCGAATCGCGCAGCGATGTCATGTTCGTGCGCAACGGCAGCGCGTATTCGAACCAGGACGCCGCCAGCTTCTTGCGCGGCAAGCTCAGCCAGATGGGCGATCAGGTGAGAACCGCGCAAGAGTTCATCGACCAGATCGCCACCAAGTCGAGCACGTCGGGCGAGGCGTACACGATCCGCTTCGCTGACGGCAAAACCGAACCGTCGGCCAAATTCCTCGGCGACGAATTGCGCCGGATCAAGGCGGCGGCCAAGTACTGACGCTGCCCCTTTCGATTACTTTGAATCGCGCAGGCGCTTGGCGTAGAACTCGGCCTTCGCCGGGTTGTCGAGCGCGCGGTACAGGTGTTCGAGCTCTTCGAAGACGTAGGGGTCGGGCCCGCCCGCTTCGTCCCATTCACGCTCCAGCCGCAGCTGGATCTCGAGCGCCTCTTGCACGCGCCCCATGGATCGCAAGGTCCACGCGATCATCCAGTGCGCGATGCGGACGGTGCGCGAATCGCCCGCACGCTCGCGCGCGGCCAAGGACAGTTTGAATTGCGCCAGCGCCTCGTCGTAGCGGCCGAGCAGGTGGAGCGCGTAGCCAACGTTGTTGCGCAGCGACCCCTCCCATTTTTTCGCCTCAGCCTGGTCCGACTTCTCCATATAGGCCAGGGCCTTCAGGTCCCACGCCAGCTGATCGGCAGCCGCGACGTCGACGAACGCCATCATGTGCAACGCATCGATCGCCAGATAGTCGAGGCGTGATTTCTCAGCGAGGTCGAACGCGCCCGTAAAAGCCGAGCGCGCCTTGGCCTTCGCGTCGGATGTCTGTGATTCCGGCGGATGCACCGCCGACGAAATCGTGCGTCCCAATTCCAGCCAATAGCGTGTCCGGGCCTCGGCCGAAGCGCTCGCCAATTGCGGTTCGATCGCGGCCAATATTTGCTGGGCGCGCACGAAGTCGCGCCGGATTCCATAGCTGCGTGCAATCTGCGTTTGCAGAATCAGCACTTCGTCGGGCGAAGCGGTCGCAAGCGCCGCGCGAAAGCGCTGTTCGCTCACGTCGGGCTTGCTGTGATCCCAGAGCTTCAAGATATCGAGAGCCATGGCACTGTTCCAGGCGAATACCGCCGCGGCGGCGAAAAGAAGACGAGTGGAGACGCTCATTCAACGCGCTCGAGCCGGATGTCGACTTCGCGCTCGACGAAGTCCCACTCTGGGGTTGCTCTGAGCCGCGCCACAAGCTCGTCGAACGCCGCAGCGTGTTGCGGCGCAAATTCGAACCAGGTCAGGAAATCGAACGGCTCACCGATATCGCGGCAATGATGAAGTCGCCGGGCGATCGCCGGCAGGTACTCGAGGCCGATGGCCGTGTGGCGCGAGGTCTCTTCGAAAATCGCGCGCCGCTCGTCTTGCGGCAAGCCCCACCACGCGGCCGACTTCTTGATCGGGATCAGCGCTGCGCAGCCGGCCTCGGGACGATTCAATAGCGGCTGGCGCGCCGCAAGCGTCGTGACTTCCGCGCGCGTGCCGTAGCGGACGTTGCTGGTGAATCCGTGCAGCGACCACGCATCAGCGCGCGGCACTGGCGCGTCGCCGGTGACGATGTCGATGCGTTCGACCGCCCGCAGTCCGGCACCGCGAAAGCTGCTCATGCGAACGACGCGCCACGCGCCTTGCGTCCCGCCGATAAACGTGTAGCGATTGCTCAAGATTCTTCTTTGGTTGATCGAGCGCAACATCCGCGGCCCGCGCGCGATTCTGCCACCCGCCGATGTGTCGGCGCGCGAGTCGAGCACCGCCGGCGCTGAGCGTCGCCAGGCGGTGCGTCCCTCGATCAATCACTCGCGAGAGGATCGCCGCCTGGCCATGAAGCCGACGACGCCGAGCCCCGCCAGCAGGAGGGCATAGCTCTCGGGCTCCGGAACGGCGACCACCGTGCCGCTGTTCGCGACGAAGAAGGTTTCGAAGCCGCCGGTGGCGCCGAAGCAGCCCGCCGGCGCCGCTGCGCCGCAGCCTGCTGTCGCCGACAAGCCGACCACGTTGTTCTGGAAACCGGAACCGAACGCCGCCGCCGCGGCCGCTTGCTGTGAAGCGTCGAGCGCGAACACGAATCCCGAATTGCCTGTACCGGTTTCGGTGCTGACGAAGTTCATCGTCGTGAATGGCCCCGTCGTGAACAACACGGTGCCGGTGGGGCTGTAGATGTTCAGCACCAGATTCGACAGCGTGATGCCGGCGTCGCCGTTGCCTGGCTCGACCGCATTGAAGACCACGCGAAGATTCGACGCCGACGTGACGCCCAGATCGCCAAGTGTTCGCGTCTGCGTTTGCGATGCGCCGGTCATCACGTTCCCGGTGGTCACGTTGCCGAACGCAACGCTGCCCGACTCGAACGATGTGCTCGCCGGGCTCGCGAGCGTGAGGATCGTGTTGACCGAACCGAGACCCGTGCCGCTGAAGTTCTCAGGGCTGACCAGAACCAGCGATGCTTGTGCCGACTCTGCTGCGAGCACAAGCATCGCAGCACCTGCGATCGGTCCCAGCCTCGTTTTGAAATCTTCCATAGTTCCTCCTGTTACCACACGGCCGGCACACGGCGGGATGCCGAGCGGCCGCTCGCTGGTTGAGGCAAGACCGATTCCTGCGACCCGCCCCGGGTCCGCAACGCGCGGCAGCGCAGGCCTTGCCGCGCGGTCGAGCGTCGATTGGGGGGACCTGGAAGCGCTGAAGTTTTTTCAGCGTCGGGGCGCGATTGACGGCAACGAAGGCGGTCGTACCCGGCTGATGTCGTGTGTATCGGTAACGCAGCGCCAGCAGGCGCGGCGCCTGCGAGCGCTGCTGACCGCCGCCGCTAGATCGGCGCGCCGAACTCGACGTCGACTGGCGTCGGCGTGATGACGTTCACCCCCGTGCGGTGCAGCGCGCCGTTGTGCTTGATCTCGAACACCAGGATGTTGTCGGTGTTCTGGTTGGCGACGTACAGGAAGGTACCCGACGGATCGATGTTCATGCCGCGTGGCCACTGCCCGCCGCTCGATTCCCAGCCGATCGAGTCGAGCCGGCCGGTGTCGTCGATCGCGAACGCAGCGACGCTGTTGTGGCCGCGATTCGTGTTGTAGAGGAAGCGGCCGCTCGGATGGATGCGAATCTCGGCCGTCGTGTTCGAGCCGACAAAGTCTTTCGGCAGCGTCGAGATGTTCTGCAGCCAGATCAGCGCGCCGCGCACCGGGTCGTAGCTGAACACGCTGATCGTCGACAGCAATTCGTTGAGCACATAGGCGCGCGTGCGGTTAGGGTGGAAGGCCATGTGGCGCGGGCCCGAGCCCGAGGTCACGTTGGCGAACGGCACCGTGTTCGGCGAGAGTGCACCGCTGGCGAGGTCGAGCGTCAGCACATTGACCTTGTCGGCGCCGAGATCGACGTCGAACACATGCGTGCCGTCGAGGTCGGTCAGCATCTGGTGCGCGTGCGCGCCTTCCTGACGATTCGGATTCGGGCCGGTGCCGTTGCCGGCGCCCTGGAAGTCGGCCGTCTTCGCGCCGATCGACCCGTCGGGGTTGAGGCGGAACACCGGCGCGTTGCCGGTCGAGTAGTTGGCCGCCATCACGTACTGGCCGGTCGGGTCGACGCTGATGTGCGTCGTGAACTGGCCGTTCGCCGACGCCGAGTTCATGAGGGTCAGCATGCCGTTCGCCGGGTTGATCGAATACGCGCTGACCCGACCCGCGAAGTCCTCGTTGACCGAGTACAGCCGCGTCTTCGCCGGGTTCAGCGCGAGGTACGACGGATTCGACGCGGTGACGACTTGCACCAGCGTCAGCGCGCCGTCGTGCGGGTTCATCTTGAACACCGAGATGCCGACCGCCGAGCTCGGGTGCGTGCCACCGGGCGGCACGTCGGGCGCGGTGTAGGTGCCGACGTAGACATAGCGCGCCTGCGCCGACGTCGGCTTGTGCGACTGCAAGGCCTGGGCGAATACCGGCGGCGCTGCAGCCAGCCCGAGCACGCCAAACAGCGGCAAGACCTGTCGGCGGGTCACACCGGTTGGCTCGGAATTCGTTGAGGGAGTCCTCGCAAACGTGTCGTCCATTGCATGCCCTCCAAGTGCCCGGCGAAGAATAGATCATACGTATGATGAATGCCAGTTTTTTTCTGATGCATTTGCTCAGCGCGCGAGCCAGCGCCTGGCCAGCCACGCCAACGCTGGCGTCAATTGCGCTCGGCGGCAGGCGTCGGCCGCCTTCTTGATCGCCTCGGACTGGGTCGGATAGGCGTGGATCACATCAGCGAGCGTCGCGAGGCCGATGCCGGCGACCATCGCGAGCGTGATCTCGTTGATCATGTCGCCGGCGCGCGTCGCAACGATCGTCGCACCGAGGATCGTGTCGCTGCCTTCGCGTACGTGGATTTTCACGAAGCCGTGCTCTTCGCCGTCGGCAATCGCGCGGTCGACGTCGTGCATCAGAATCGTGAAGGTCTTGACCGGAATGCGCCGCTCGCGCGCCTCGCGAACGTACAGGCCGACGTGCGCGACCGACGGGTCGGTGTAGGTGCACCACGGAATCGTCAGCCGGCTCCAGCGCTGGCCACCCGGGAACAGCGCGTTGCGAACGACGATGCGCGCCGCGGCGTCTGCCGTATGGGTGAACTTGTGCGGCAGGCAGGCATCGCCGGCGGCGTAGATGTTCTTGTTCGTGCTGCGCAGAAAGTCGTCGACGCGCACGCCGTTGACGTGATCGTAGGCGACGCCGGCGGCTTCGAGGCCGATCGCCTCGACGTTCGGCGCGCGGCCGATGCCGGTGAGGATCTCGTCGACCTCGACCGTCGAATGGACTTCGTCGCTGACCAGGTCGACGAGCTTGCGCTTGCCGTCGGTTCGCACCCGCACGACCTCGCTGTTGAGGTGGATCTCGACGCCGTCGCGCGCCAGCGAATCCGACACCATCTGCGCCGCGTCGCGCTCTTCCTTCGGCAGGAACATCGGCTCGTCCTGCGCAATGATGGTGTGCGAACCGAAGCGGCAGAACGCCTGCGCGAACTCGCAGCCGAGTGGGCCGCCGCCCATCACCAGCAGGCGCCGCGGCAGCTCGGTCAGATCGAAGATGCTCTCGTGCGTGTGATAGCCGGCGTCGACGAGGCCAGGCACCGTCGGCATCACCGGCCGCGAGCCGGTCGCGATCAGCGCCTTGTGAAAGCGCAGCGTCGCGCCGTCGACGACGACGGCGTCGGGCCCGGCGAAGCATGCCGCGCCGAAGAACAGGTCGACGCCCGCCTCGCGCAGGCGCTGCACCGAATCATTGCGGCTGACGCGCGCGCGCACCCGCCGCATGCGCTCCATCACCGCCGTGAAGTCGACTCGCGCGTCATCCAGCGCGACGCCGCCGAAGCGCTCGCCGTCGCGTGCATGAGCGACCCAGTGCGCACTGCGCAGCAGCGTCTTCGACGGCACGCAGCCGAAGTTCAGGCAATCGCCGCCGAGCAAATGGCGCTCGACGAGCGCGACCTTTGCGCCGAGCGCGGCGGCCGCGTGCGCCGCGACGAGACCGGCCGTGCCGCCGCCGATCACGACGAGCTTGTAGCGCGATGCCGGCCGCGGGTTCTGCCACGCGGCCGGATGCACGTTCTGCGGCCAATCGCGCGGCCAATGTTCGACGCGCGCCGATTCATCGCTCAAGTGATTGCGTCGCATCATGCAGTCCGCTGATCGCCGCTGCGCGCTACAGCCAGCCGCCGCGAAAGCCGGCGCGGCGCAGGCCGGCTCGCAGCGGCGGGCAATCGCGCATCAGGCGCCAGATCAACCCGCTGCGATGGTTCTCGATCATCAGCAGCACGATGCCCTGGTCGAGGCCGAAGCGCCCCGGCGAGATCCAGTCGTTGTGGTCGGCGCCGCGCAGCGTCGGATTGAAGCCGCTCGCGAGCAGATGATCATGTGCAGGGTCGGCCGCCCACAGCGATCGCACCGCAGCCAGCGCTGTCTCAGGCGCGAACGGCAGCGAGGCTGCCGCGGCCCAGCCAGCGAGCGTACCGTCGTCGGGCCCGTGCGGCGCACCGCGCGCGGCGTAGCCGAAGCTGCCGTGCTGTTGTCCTGCGATCTTCATCACGCGCGCGTAGGGGCCCTCGCATGCGGTGAGGCCCCATGCGTTGTCGCCATAGCCGACAAAGCCGTTCGGGTTGCGCTGCGCGTACTCGGTCTGAATGCAGATCGCGCGCCGCGTGTTCTCGAAGTAGTCGCAGCGCTTCTCGCGCATGAAGCGGTCGCGGATGGCGCGAAAGTCGATCCACGCGTGCGAGTAGAGATGAATGAAGAGCGGGCCGGCGTAGAGAACATCGGTGCCGTACAAATGCTCCCATTGATAGGTCAGCGTCCACGCCTCGAAGCTGCTCTCGGGCAGCGGATGCGTCGGCGAGCCCGAGCCGAGCGTGTACAGGATGATGCCCTCGCTGTAGCCCTCCCAGCCGTAATGCAGAAAGCCGCACTCGGGCTTCCAGCCGTGCAGCACGCAGTCGCCGCCGTTGCGCGACCAGGACCAGTCGACGCGTCGGTACAGCGCATCGGCGAGCTCGCGGATGTCGCGCTCGTCGCTCGCCGCCGCATCGAAGTAGACCGCGGCGTTGAGCACGCCGGCGATCAGCAACGCGGTGTCGATCATCGACAGCTCCGAGGCCCAG
>VBCQ01000348.1:7576-8532 GCA_005882155.1 Betaproteobacteria bacterium | reverse complement strand
AATTGATCGCGGCGCAGATCGGCGTGGCCGCGCCTTGCGCTGCGCAGACGGGATTGAACAGCATCATCCCGAGCATCCCCGCAGTGCCGGTGACGAATCACGCCGGCTGCTACGGCTATGCGCAAGGTGGCGCGCGGGTGACCAACCCGGTTGGTCCACAGAACATCAACACCTACCCGGCCAGTCCCGACGGCGCGCTGGGTCAGCTGACCGATCCGATCGTCAACCAGATCAGCCGGCACCTCGCGACCGTGGGCGGCAGCTTCAGCGGCACCGAACTGGTGACGGTGCTGGGCGGTGGCAATGACGTGTTCATGAACCTCGCCGCGCTCGGCGCGGGCCTCGAGACGCCGACGCAGGCCGTGACCGCGATGGGCACTGCCGGCGCCGAGCTGGCGGCGTACATCAAGACGCAGATCGTCGCCAAAGGCGCGACGCATGTGGTGGTCGTGAACCTGCCCGACGTGAGCCAGACGCCGTTCGCCTACTCGGTGGACGCGCAGACGCAGGGCCTCATCAACACGATGGTGACGACCTTCAACGCGCAGCTGGCCTCCGGACTCAGCGGCACCAACGGTGTGCTGCTGGTCGATGCGTACACGCAGGGTCGTGCGCAAACAGCCAACCTGGCGCAATACGGCATCACCAACGCCACCGTTCCGGCTTGCGACTTCACCCTGATGATCTTCGCGAGCTCGCTGGTGTGCAGCACCAGCACGCTGATCGCCGGCGACACGTCGATGTACCAGTTCGCCGATACCGTACATCCCACGCCCTACGGCTACCGGCTGCTGGCGCAGTACGTGGCCGAGCGGATGGCCCTCAATGGATGGCTGTGACGCGATGGCCACCAATCCGAACAAGCAGAAGGGACATCCCATGAAACATGCTTTCCACAAGCTCGCGCTGGTCGCAGCACTCGTCACCGCCGGCAGCACGGCCATGGCACAGTCGGC
>VBCQ01000348.1:0-7490 GCA_005882155.1 Betaproteobacteria bacterium | reverse complement strand
GGCTACCGGCTGCTGGCGCAGTACGTGGCCGAGCGGATGGCCCTCAATGGATGGCTGTGACGCGATGGCCACCAATCCGAACAAGCAGAAGGGACATCCCATGAAACATGCTTTCCACAAGCTCGCGCTGGTCGCAGCACTCGTCACCGCCGGCAGCACGGCCATGGCACAGTCGGCCGGCACCTGGATGGTCAAGGGCGGCGTCAACAACATCGACCCGCATGTCACGAGCGGCGACCTCTCGCCGCCGAGCCTGCCGGGCAGCAAGGTCGACGTGAAGAGCGCAACCTCAGCGATCGTCACAGCGACTTACATGGTCAGCGACAGCCTCTCGGCGGAGTTCTACATCGGGCTGCCCTACAAGCACGAAATCGTCGGCGCCGGCACGCTCGCGGGCGTTGGCAAGCTCGGCTCGGTCAAGCAGGTATCGCCGACTCTGTTCGGTCAGTACCGATTTCTTGCGGCGAGCTCGGCATTGCGTCCGTACGTGGGCCTGGGTTTGACCTATGCCTACTTCTACGGCGAGGAGGGCTCGGGCGCATTGACCGCATTGACCAATCCGGGTGGACCGCCGACCACGTTGTCGGCGAGCTCCGCCTTCGGCGTGTCGCCCGAGCTGGGCGTTGCGTACCGGGTCAGCGATCGCTGGTTCATCGATGCCTCGGTCATCAAGACCTTCGTGAAGAACACGACGACCTTGTCGACCGGGCAGAAGATCGACACCAAGCTCGATCCGCTGTCGACCAACATATCGATCGGTTATCGCTTCTGATGGCGGCGGCCGCGTAGCCGATCCAATCGATCCAGGTGGTCGGGATCACTCGGTGGTCTTGGGTTCGGGCCGCGCATCGACCGCGGCCCATTTCACAAGAGCATCGAGCGCTGGCCGCGCCGCATTCGCGTTCGGATGGTTGACGATCGCGACCAGCACGAAGCGGCGGCCGCCGGCTGAAAGAACGTAGCCGGCGACGCCCGCCACGTCGCGCAGCGAGCCGGTCTTCAAGTGGGCGCGGCCGATCGGCGCGTTGGAGCGGCGCAGCGTGCCGTCGATGCCGCTGACCGGCAGCGAGCTCATCAGCTCCGACATCACCGAGCTCGTCCACGCGTCTTGCAACACGCGCGCGAGAAGCTGCGCACTGACGCGCGTGTCGCGCGACAAGCCCGAGCCGTTGTCGATCACCGAGCCTTGCGCGATGCTGCCGAAGCGCTCGGCAAGCCACAGCGCCAACACCTCACGCGCCGCCTCGGGCGTACCTTGGCCGCGCTGCAACAGCGCGAGCGTGAGGAACAGCTGCTGCGCCATCACATTGTTGCTGTACTTGTTGATGTCGCGCACGACCTCGCCGAGCGTCGGTGATTGGACCTCGAAGGTCGGCGGCGTTGCCGGCGCTACGCCGTCATGCACGCTGCCGCGCAGCAGCCCGCCCATCTCGGACCACAGGCCCGCGAGCATGCGTTCGTTGAAGCTCTTCGGATCGGCATGCGCGACCGGCCAGTGCTGCTCGCCGCAGACGCCGGGGTAACTGCCGGTGAAGCGCGGCCGCGTCGCGTCGCTGAAGTCGGCCTTCAGCGCGGCGCGCCAGTCGCCGCACGAGCCACTCGCCAGCGGCACCGACAGGTCGGCACGCACGCCGGCGAGCGGCGGGTCGGTAGAAATCAGCGCGACACCGCGTGCCGGGTCGGGCGTGAAGGTGAACACCAATGAGCGGTAGTTGAGCAGCAGCGCATCGGCTCGCACGTTGTACGGGCGAAGCGCCTCGCCGTCGAAGTCGGCGGGGCTCTGCTCGGGCACGCTGAATGCGTTGCGGTCGAGCACGATGTCGCCGCGGATCTCGCGCACGCCCAGCTGCTGCACGCGTCGCAGCAACAGCCACACCCGCTCGAGCACCAGCGTCGGGTCGCCGCTGCCTTTGATGACGAGGTCGCCGTCGAGCACGCCGTCGTGCACCGTGCCGCGAAGCCACACCGGTGTGGTCCAGGTCCACGCCGGCCCGAGCAGGTCGAGCGCCGCGTCGGTGGTGATGAGCTTCATCAGCGACGCCGGATTGACTGGCCGCTGCGCTTGCCAAGCGAGCCGCGGCGTGCGCGCGCCGACCTCTTGCACGACGACGACGAGCGAATCGCGCGGCAGCTTCGCGCGCTCGAGTGCCGCTTCGACTTCACTTGGCAACGCGCGCGGTGCCGCTGCCGTCGAGCTCGCGATGAGCAGCGCGCCGACGATGGCCAGCGTGCAAGAACGGACCCTTTCCCACATGGGGCAATGATCGCACGCAGCCTCGAGCGCTCAGTGCTCGGGCCTTAAACTTGGACCCATGAACGCGCTGTTGGCCTTCGATACCGCGACCGAGCTGATGAGCATCGCGCTCGCGGTCCGCGGTGACGTGCGCGTGGTCGAAAGCGCCGGCGGCGCGCAGGCCTCGGCGAGCTTGATCCCGGCCGTCATGCGACTTCTCGGCGAGGCCGGCGTGACCTTGCGCGAGCTCGACGCGATCGCCTTTGGCCGCGGTCCTGGCGCGTTCACCGGCTTGCGCACTGCATGCTCGGTCGCGCAAGGTCTGGCCTTCGGTGCCGGCAAGCCAGTGCTGCCGATCGACAGCCTGCTCGCAGTCGCTGAAGACGCGCGCGACACCGACCAAGCGCACAGCGCATGGGTCGCGATGGACGCACGGATGAACGAGATCTACGTGGCGCACTACGCGTTCGAGGCCGGCGCATGGCGCACTCTCGAGGCGCCGTTTTTAACCACGGCCGACGCACTCAACGCTCGCTGGCGAGTCGACGCCCCGCAGTTGGTGGCCGGCAACGCCCTCATCGCGTTCGGCTCGCAACTGCAGACCGGCACCGCCCGCCTCGCGCCTGACGCGTTGCCGCGTGCGCGTGCGATGCTGACGTTGGCCGCCACGCTGTGGGCGCAAGGCGGCGCGCTCGATGCAGCGCTCGCGCTGCCACTGTACGTGCGCGACAAAGTGGCGCAAACGACGCTCGAGCGCGAAGCGCTGCGTGCCGCGCTGCCGGTGGTGGAGCGCGCCCAATGAGCGCGTTGCTGCGCGAGCCGCACCTGCTGCTGCCGATGAGCGTCGACGAGCTCGACGCGGTGCTCGCGATCGAGACGATCGCCTACAGCTTCCCGTGGAGCCGCGGCAATTTCATCGACTCGCTGGCTGCCGGGTATGTCGCCCGCGTCCTGCTCGACCAATCGGGTCGGCTGATCGGCTATTTCGTCGCGATGGAAGGCGTCGACGAAATGCATTTGCTCAACCTGACCGTCGCGCCGGCCGAGCAAGGGCAGGGTCATGCGCGTCGCATGCTCGACGCGCTGGTCGCGATCTGCCGCGAGCGCCACGCGGCGCAGCTCTGGCTCGAAGTCCGCGAGAGCAATTCGCGGGCGCGCGCGTTGTACCTTCGCTACGGCTTCAGGCATGTCGGCGTGCGCCGCGACTACTACCCGGCCGAGTTCGGCCGGCGCGAAGATGCGACGGTGATGAGCCTGGTGTTGGAGGGGGTGGCTTGATGGGATGGAGCGATCGTCAGGTTGCGATGCTGGCCGAAATCGGAATCCGCGTACCAGCGAGTCCGCATGCCACAAACCCGCTCGTCCTGAGCTTGTCGAAGGACCCGGCTGAGCCTGTCGCGCGCGGCGCTTCGACAAGCTCAGCGCGAACGGGGGAGGTGGCGCGAACGGTTGGGGTGACCAAGGCAGACCAACCCGCCGGGATCTCCAACATGGACTGGCCCGCCCTGCGCGATGCCGTCGCGAATTGCACCGCATGCACCCTCTGCAAAGGCCGGCGTCAAACCGTCTTCGGTGTCGGTCATCCGAATGCCCATTGGATGATCGTCGGCGAGGCGCCGGGCGAGCAGGAGGACATTCAGGGCGAGCCTTTCGTCGGCAAGTCGGGGCAGTTGCTCGACAACATGCTGCGCGCGATCGGGCTCGGCCGCAGCGAGGCGGCCACCGGCGGTGATCCGGCGCGCCAGGTGTTCATCGCCAACACCCTGAAGTGCCGACCGCCGGGCAATCGCAACCCCGAGCCCGACGAGCTCGCGAAGTGCGAACCGTTTTTGATTCGCCAGATCGAACTCGTGCGGCCGAAGATCATTCTGGCCATGGGCCGCTTCGCAGTGCACAGCTTGCTGCGCAGCACCGAGCCGATCGGCCGCTTGCGCGGCCGCGTTCACCGCTATCACGGCGTGCCGTTGATCGTGACCTACCACCCCGCCTATTTGCTGCGCAACCTCGAAGACAAGGCGCGTGCCTGGGATGACTTGTGCCTCGCGATGGAGACCGCGCAAGCTGTTTAGCGCGTTGCGGTGCGGAATATCATGCGCGCAGTCAAGCCCATGAGCGCTGAGCCTTTACCGTTCGTCGACGAGCCGACCCTGTGGGACGCACTGCCGGGCGCGCTCACGCGCCTGTCGGTCGATGCCGAAGTGATCGACGCCAACGCCGCTTTCGTCGCTTTACTTCAAGCGGCACCCGGCGCACCGAGCGTGCCACGCTGGCTCGATGCCCTCGCCGGCGAGTCGCGCATGCTGCTGCTCGATCAGTTGGCGAGTCGCCGCGATTTCCGCATGCGCCTTCGCCTCGCGCAGGACTCGCGTGCCGACGCCGACGCGCGCTGGGTCGATTGCAGCGCGCGCTGGGTTGCGGCGGCGGCGCATTACGTCTGCATGCTGCACGACGTCACCGAGCTGAAGCAGTCCGAATCGTCGGCGCGCGCGCGCGCCGAGCTGCTGCGCCTGCTCGCCGACAACGTGCCGGCCGCAATCGCTTACTACAGTGCGAGCAACCTGCGGTGCGTGTTCGCCAACAGCCGCTACGCGAGCATGTTCGGCTGGGACGGCCACAGCATCGTCGGCCGCACCTTCGCCGAAGTGATCGGTGAAGAGGCAGCGCGACAGATCCAGCCGCAGGTCGACCGCGTGCTGATGCAGGGCCAAGTCGCAAGCTACGAGCGCGAGCTCGCCATGCCCGACGGAGCGCATCACATCGACGTCAACCTGCTGCCGCACATCGGCGAGGCCGGCGCGGCGGTCGGCTGCTTCGTGCTGATCTCCGACATCTCGAAGTACCGGCGCGCCGAAATGGCGGCGCGCGAATCCGAGGAGCGGCTCGGCAAGTTCATGCAGGCGAGCGCCGAGGGCATCGTGTTCCACAAGGACGGCTTCATCACCGACGCCAACCCTCCGCTGTGCCAGCTCGTCGGCTACTCGCTCGACGAATTGCTCGGCCGCAAGACGCTCGAGTTCGTCGCGCCCGATCATGTGGCGAAGGTCGCGTCGGTCATCGCGTCGGGGCAGGAGACGGCGTACGAGAGCGTACTGATCGACAAGATGGGCCAGCGCATTCCGGTCGAGTTCATCGTGCGCACGATGATGCGAAACAACGAGCGCATGCGCATGACGATCGTTCGCGACCTGCGCGATCGGCATGCGGCGCAGGCGCGCATCCATCACCTCGCGCACCACGACATGCTGACCGGCCTGCCGAACCGCAGCGCGTTCATGGAGCATCTCGAGCACTTGATGGTCGGCGCACGCGCGAGCGGCAGCCAGCTTGCGCTGCTGTTCATCGATCTCGACCATTTCAAGCGCGTCAATGACTCGCTCGGCCATCTGGTCGGCGACACCTTGCTGCGCACGGTGGCGGCGCGCATCACCGTGAGCCTGCGCGCGACCGATGTCGTCGCCCGCTTCGGCGGCGACGAGTTCATGGTGCTGCTGCCCGGGTTCGCGCAGCGCTCCGATGTGCAAGAGGTCGCGCAAAAACTGCTGCAGGCGATCGAAGCGCCGGTCAATGCCGAAGGCCGGCCGATCTCCGTCACCGCCTCGGCCGGTATCGCGCTGTTCCCCAACGACGGGCAATCGCCCGAGGAGTTGATCAAGCACGCCGACACTGCGATGTACCTCGCGAAGGCGCGCGGCCGCGCGCAGTACCGCTTCTTCGACCCCGCGATGGCAAGCTCCGCGTACGCGGCGCTGGTGATGGAAGGCGAGCTCGCGCAGGCGCTCGAGCGCGGCGAGTTCGAGCTGCATTTCCAGCCGCAGGTCAGCGCCCGCGACGGCACGGTGGTCGGCGCCGAGGCGCTGATTCGCTGGCGGCATCCGGCGCGCGGGCTGCTCGCGCCGGCCGAGTTCATACCGGTGGCCGAGCAGCGCCGGTTGATGCTGCCGATCGGCCAATGGGTGCTGCGCGAAGCGGTGCGCTGCGCGGGCCGCTGGCATTCGATGGGGCTCGCCGTCGCGCCGGTGGCGGTCAACTTGTCGACGATGCAATTCCAGGCCGGCGGCTTCGTCGAATCGGTGGCGCAGGTGTTGCGTGAAGAGGGCGTCGAAGGCCGCTTGATCGAGCTCGAATTGACCGAGCGCATGCTGATGGAAGACCTGCCCGAGGTCAGCGCCAAGCTCGACAAGCTGGCTGCGATGGGGATACGCGTGTCGGTCGACGACTTCGGTACCGGCTACTCATCGCTCGGCCACTTGAAGGAGCTGCCGATCGACAAGATGAAGATCGACAGCTCCTTCGTCAAAGACCTGCCCGCCGAGCGCGGCTCGGCCGCAATTGCGCGCGCGATCATTCAGATGGCGCGCAGCCTCGGCATCACCGCCATCGCCGAAGGCGTCGAGACCGAAGCGCAGCGCTCATTCCTCGCGCTCAACGGCTGCGACGAGCTGCAAGGCGATCTGATCAGCAAGCCGCTCGCGGCAGCGGAGTTCGAGGCTTGGGTACGGATGCGGCGTGCTTGACTCTTACTTCTTCTTCACCGGCCGCACCCACCCGGCCAACGACACCTGCTTCGCACGCGCCACCGTGAGTTGACCGGCCGGGGCGTCCTTGCTGATCGTCGAGCCGCCGCCGATGGTCGCTCCGTCGCCGAGTGTGACCGGCGCGACGAGCACGCAGTTGCTGCCGACATGCACGTCGTTGCCGATGACGGTGCGGTGCTTGTTCGCGCCGTCGTAGTTGGCGGTAATGCTGCCCGCGCCATAGTTCACCCGCTCGCCGACGCTTGCGTCACCGAGATACGCGAGGTGGTTGGCCTTCGCGCCCTTGGCGAGCGTCGAGTTCTTCACTTCGACGAAGTTGCCGATGTGCACGCCTTCACCGAGCTCGGCGCCCGGACGCAATCGCGCGAATGGCCCGATCAGCGAGCCGGCACCGATCTTCACCGGCAGCGTGTCGCCGTCGATGTGGGTGAAAGGGTGGATCACCGCATCGGCCGCGATCGCCGCATTGCGGATCACGCAGTTCGCACCGATGCGAACGCCGTCGCCCAACTCGACGCGGCCTTCGAAGACGCAGTTGATGTCGATCTCCACGTCGCTGCCGCAGACGAGCTCGCCGCGCAGGTCGAAGCGGGCCGGGTCGGCGAGCCGCACACCGGCGTCCATCAGCACCTCGGCACGCGCGCGCTGGACGCTGCGCTCCAGATCGGCAAGCTGCGCCGGGCTGTTGACACCGGCCACCTCGGCCTCGCTGCGTGGATGGG